>JBILCM010000105.1:0-6895 GCA_044353165.1 Paenibacillus sp. | reverse complement strand
TCTATCGGTTGGAGGAAGCCGAGTTGATATCTTGTCGCGAAGCGAATTTGCTGCGAGCAGCGATTCATCGGGACACGATTGCGCTGATGCTGCCTTTGCGGGATGAACTGCGGGCGCGGTTGCTCAAGTCGATGCTGGTCGCACTGCTGACGCGATGAGGAGGGAATACCGATGCAATGTCAAGAATGTGGGAAACGGCCTGCTACGCTACATTTTACGAAGATTGTGAACGGAAGCAAGACGGAGTTTCATTTTTGCGAGCCATGCGCGCGTGAGAAAGGGGAACTTATCCCAGGGACGGCTAACGGATTTTCAATCCACAATCTGTTATCAGGCTTGATGGAGCTCGACGAAAGCGGCAAGGCCGCGCAACTGGCGAAGACAGCACAGCCGCGATGCGAGTTTTGCGGCATGACCTACGCGCAGTTTAGTAAAGTGGGACGATTCGGGTGCGGGTTGTGTTATAAACATTTTGCCGAACGGTTGTCACCGCTCATCAAGCGGGTTCATGGGAATACGACCCATGTGGGGAAAGTGCCCAAGCGCGCCGGGCATTGCTTACAGATGCGGCGGCGTATCGACCAATTGAAGCGGGAGTTACAAGCGTTGATCGAGCAGGAAGAATTCGAGACGGCCGCAAAGATGCGCGACGAAATTCGCGAGTTGGAGAAGCAACTTCCGCAATAAGCATATGCTGGGAAGGGGGCAACTTGAGAGATGAGTAAATTCACGGATCAAGCGTTGAGCAGTTGGATGAAGGCAGACGGTCCAGATGCGGAAATCGTGATTTCTAGCCGTGTTCGTATTGCACGCAACGTTCAGAGCGAGCCATTCCCGATGTTGGCCACATCATCACAATCGGAACACATTCTCAATCGGGTACGCAACGTCTTGGAGAATGAGCAATTGCATGTGCTGGGTCAATTTGAGATGTTGCAGCTCGATCAAGTGGGTGAGTTGGAGAAGCGAGTTCTAGTGGAGAAGCATCTGATTTCACCAAATTTGGCCAATGAAGCGAGACATGGTGCGGTCATCGTCAGCGATAATGAAGCGATCAGCGTCATGATTAACGAAGAAGATCACTTGCGCATCCAAGTGTTATATCCCGGTTTTCAGTTGAAACAGGCATGGGAGCTTGCGGATCAGATTGATGATGTGTTGGAGACGAGCGTGAGTTACGCCTATGATGAGAAGTTGGGTTACTTAACAAGTTGCCCGACCAATGTCGGCACGGGTATTCGCGCATCCGTGATGATGCACCTGCCAGCGCTCGTGATCACGCAACAGATCAACCGGATTTTACAAGCGATCACGCAAGTGGGGTTGGCTGTCCGTGGGTTGTATGGGGAAGGCAGCGAAGCGACAGGAAATCTGTTCCAAATCTCCAATCAGATTACGCTTGGGCAGACGGAAGAGGAGATTATCGACAATTTGCATAGCGTCGCGAGGCAAATTATCGAGCATGAGAAAGCGGCTCGCATGAAGCTGATGAGCGAATCGCGGACGAAGATCACAGACCGCATTCGGCGCTCCTATGGCATCTTAAGTTTTGCCGAAGTGATGGATTCGAAGGAAGCGGCGCAGCGGCTCTCCGATGTGCGGCTTGGCATCGATCTTGGGATTGTGGAACATGTGCCCAGTCGTGTGATGAATGAATTGCTGATCATGACCCAGCCGGGCTACTTGCAGAAGCACTATGGTAAAGGTTTATCGCCAGAGGAGCGAGACCTGTACCGAGCGAAGTTGATTCGGGAGCTTGTCGGGCATAAAAATAAATAAGAATGATTCTCGGAGGTGTAGGGGTATGATGTTCGGACGATTCACAGAGCGCGCACAGAAGGTGTTGGCGCTCGCCCAAGAAGAAGCGGTGCGACTGGGTCACAACAATATTGGCACAGAGCACATCTTGCTAGGTTTAATTCGCGAAGGTGACGGCATTGCGGCGAAAGCTTTGGTTGCGCTCGGATTGGGTCTTGAGAAAATTCAAGATGAGGTAGAGGCGCTCATCGGCCGCGGCCAAGAGCAACCGACGAATATTGCGTATACACCGCGCGCGAAGAAAGTCATTGAGTTGTCGATGGATGAAGCGCGCAAACTCGGCCACACGTACGTGGGGACAGAACATATTCTGCTTGGTTTGATCCGCGAAGGTGAAGGTGTGGCAGCTCGCGTGTTGAACAATCTGGGCGTGAGCTTGAACAAAGCGCGCCAGCAAGTGCTGCAGCTCCTTGGGAGCAGCGAGTCAGCCAGCAGCGCACCCAGCGGTTCGACGGCGAACGTCAACACGCCGACTTTGGATTCATTGGCCCGGGATTTGACGGCGGTGGCCAAGGAAGGGAATCTCGATCCCGTCATCGGCCGTGCGAAAGAAATTGAGCGTGTCATTCAAGTACTCAGCCGTCGGACGAAGAACAACCCGGTCTTAATTGGGGAGCCGGGCGTCGGCAAAACTGCCATCGCTGAAGGGTTGGCTCAACGGATTATTGCGAATGAAATTCCAGAGACGCTGCGCGATAAGCGTGTGATGACGCTGGATATGGGTTCTGTCGTTGCTGGAACCAAATACCGCGGTGAATTCGAAGATCGCTTGAAAAAAATTATGGATGAAATACGCAACGCAGGGAACGTCATTCTGTTCATCGACGAATTGCATACGTTGATTGGTGCAGGTGGCGCTGAAGGAGCGATTGACGCCTCGAACATTCTCAAGCCGGCGCTTGCACGCGGCGAGTTGCAGTGCATTGGCGCGACGACACTCGATGAATACCGCAAATATATTGAGAAAGATGCAGCGCTGGAACGCCGCTTTCAACCGATTACGGTCGATCAGCCTACAGCGGAAGAAGCGATCTTGATCCTTCGCGGTTTGCGCGACCGCTATGAAGCGCATCATCGTGTCAAAATTACGGATGATGCGATTGAGCAAGCTGTGCGTTTGTCCGATCGATATATTCCGGATCGGTTCTTGCCAGACAAGGCGATCGACTTGATTGACGAAGCGAGCTCGAAAGTGCGACTACGAACATACACGGTGCCGCCGAACTTGAAGCAGCTCGAGTCTCGTTTGGAAGATGTGCGCAAGGAGAAAGACGCTGCTGTGCAGAGCCAAGAGTTCGAGAAAGCTGCATCGCTGCGCGATTCGGAGCAGAAGCTGCGCGATGAGCTTGAAGCAACCAAGAACGAGTGGAAAGAGAAACAAGGCCGCACCGATTCCGAAGTGACGCCCGACGACATTGCGCATGTTGTGGCCAGCTGGACAGGGATTCCGGTCGTGAAGTTGGCAGAAGAAGAGACGGAACGATTGCTCAAGATGGAGTCCATACTCCACTCGCGCGTCATCGGTCAAGATGAAGCGGTTAAGGCGGTGTCTCGTGCCGTGCGCCGTTCACGAGCTGGCTTGAAAGATCCGAAGCGTCCGATGGGTTCGTTCATCTTCTTGGGCCCGACGGGGGTCGGCAAAACCGAGCTCGCCCGCGCACTTGCCGAAGCGATGTTCGGCGATGAGAACGCCGTCATTCGCATCGACATGTCGGAGTACATGGAGAAACATTCTACTTCACGCCTTGTCGGTGCGCCTCCAGGATACGTCGGTTATGAAGAAGGCGGTCAGCTGACCGAGAAAGTGCGCCGCAAACCATACAGCGTTGTGTTGCTGGACGAAATCGAGAAGGCGCATCCTGAAGTGTTTAATATATTGCTGCAAGTACTTGAAGATGGGCGGTTGACCGATTCCAAAGGCCGTTCTGTGGACTTCCGCAACACGCTCATCATCATGACATCCAACGTCGGTGCAGAGACGATCAAGAAAGGTTCATCGCTCGGCTTTACAACAGGCAATGCCCAATCTGCCGCGGCGAATGAATATGAAGCGATGCGCGAGAAGGTGCTCGCGGAGTTGAAGCGCAGCTTCCGTCCCGAATTCTTGAACCGGATCGACGAATCGATCGTGTTCCACCCGCTCGATCGCGAGCATATTGCACAGATTGTATCGCTCATGGCGAATGACCTGCGCAAGCGATTGAAGGAGCAGGACATCGACTTCACACTCACCGATACCGCGAAAGCGTATTTGGCGAAAGAAGGCTTCGATCCGACCTATGGCGCGCGCCCACTGCGTCGTGCGATCCAAAAGCACATCGAAGACCGCCTCTCGGAAGAATTGCTTAAAGGCAACATCAAGAAAGGTGACTCGGTTGTCATTGACGAGAAAGATGGCGAACTTGCTGTGCATAGTGAAGTGACACAAAAATAATCTGGGCCGAATAGCCCGCGAATGAACACCCCGGCGGCCCGCCTGCTTATTCGGTCCCCGGGGTTTGTCTTTGCCCGCGTTAGGGGATGATTATATCACATGCATTCATGAGAAGGAGCCTGCATCCCATGTCCAATAACGAAATGAAACGGTTGGCCATCGGCTCAGCGAAACCGCTGCATGCCGCCAAAATTCTGGAATCGACCCAGCTCGTGGTGAAACAAGCGCTGCAGATGCTTGGTTATGCCAACAGCACATACGAACTACTCAAAGAACCGTTGAAATTACTCACCGTTCGCATTCCTGTGCGGATGGATGATGGCACCGTACAAGTGTTCACAGGCTACCGGGCGCAGCATAACGATGCCGTCGGTCCGACCAAAGGCGGTATCCGATTTCACCCGGATGTCACGGCCGAAGAGGTGTCCGCCTTGTCGTTGTGGATGACGCTCAAGTGCGGCATCTTTGACTTGCCCTTCGGGGGCGGCAAGGGGGGCATCGTCTGCGATCCGCGCAAGATGTCGCTTCCCGAATTGGAGCGGCTCTCCCGCGGGTACGTGCGCGCGATCAGTCAGATCGTCGGCCCGACGAAAGACATCCCCGCGCCCGACGTGTATACGAATGCGCAAATTATGGCTTGGATGCTCGATGAATACAGCCAGATGAAAGAGCACGAATCTCCCGGCTTTATCACGGGGAAACCGCTCGTGCTCGGCGGATCCCGCGGCCGCGAGAAGGCGACATCGCTCGGCACGGCGATCGCTTTGCGCGAGACGGCCACCCAACTTGGATTGCAACTGCCCCAATTGCGCATCTGCATCCAGGGGTTCGGCAACGTCGGGAGTCACCTTGCGGACATTCTCCATCAGTGGGGGGCGAAAGTGATCGGCATCAGCGACGTCAACGGCGGCATCTACAATGAAACCGGCCTTGACATCCCCGATCTGCTCGAGCGACGCGACTCCTTCGGGAGTGTGACCAATCTGTTCCCTAATCGGCTGACGAATGAGCAATTTCTGCTCTCGGCTTGCGATGTGTTGGTGCCCGCAGCGATGGAGAATCAGATCACGGTGGACAATGCCGACCAGATCCAGGCCAAAATTATTGTGGAAGCGGCGAACGGCCCGACGTCGCTGGAGGCCTCAGACATACTGCACAAGAAAGGGATCATGGTCGTTCCGGATGTGCTCGCGAATGCGGGCGGGGTGACCGTCTCCTACTTCGAGTGGGTGCAGAACAATCAAGGCTTCTATTGGACAGAGGCGTATGTGAATGAACAATTAGAGGTCAAAATGGTTCGAGCCGTACAAGAAGTTCTCTCCATGGCACGATCGCGTAACATCTCCCCGCGTCTAGCTGCCTACATGTTGGGCATTCGCAAGTATGCGGAAGCGAGCCGGTTCCGTGGGTGGTTGTGAATGTGAAGCAAGAATCACAAAATCAGATAACATGTTGCCAAGATCGGTAAAGCAACTCCTGAAAACATTGGTTTATAATGAGAACCATGTTGGATCATTGCACAAGTTTGTGCCATCAGGAGGTTATGATTACGAATGCAACAAATTAGGATCGGTACCATTGTGAGCGGGGGCGCTGCCACAGAATTACTCCCGCAGTTCATCCCCTACGGATTTGAGTCGTTCATTCTGTCGTTCTGGCAAACGACCGGCAACACAGACTTGGTCGAGACGGCTAAGCGTGTGCGGGAGATCGTCGAACAACACGATATTGTCATCAGCGCGGTCAGTATCTTCGGCGACCCGTTGACCGGGCAAGGGAACAACCACGACACACGTGCGAGCTGGGAGCGGCTCATCGATCACGCCCATCTGTTCGGTACGGATTTGGTCACCGGCTTCACAGGGCGCATTCCCGGAAGTTCCATCGACGATTCGATGCCTGTGTTTGGTCAAGTGTTCGGGGAGTTGACACAACGTGCAGCCGATCGGGGTGTGCGCATCGCCTTCGAGAACTGCGACATGGGCGGCACATGGGATCGTGGAGAGTGGAATATCGCACACAACCCCACTGCCTGGGAGATGATGTTCAATGCATTGCCTTCTAGCGAACATGTCGGATTGCAGTGGGAGCCATGCCACCAGATGGTCAGTCTCATCGATCCGATCCCGCAACTGCGCAAGTGGGTCCATAAGGTGTTCAATGTTCACGGCAAGGATGCGACTATCGCATGGGACATCGTGAAGGAATATGGCATTCATGGACCGAAGCCATTCGTCTGGCACCGGACACCGGGCTTTGGCGATACGAACTGGGCGGATATTATCACCATTCTTCGTCAACACAACTATACGGGTACGATTGACATTGAAGGTTATCATGACCCTGTCTATCGCGGCGAGCTTGAATTCACCGGCCAGATCCATGCGCTCCATTACTTGAAGATGTGCCGCGGCGGTACGTTTGTACCGAATATCAGAGGGATGTAATCAACAATACGAGTCAGAAGGATCCAGAAACATTGCAAAGGTCGAACTCTCTGGTTGAGAAAGTTCGACCTTTGCAATGTTTCATGAATGATAACAATAAATTGTAAAATTAAACAAATTGTTTCTTTAGGATTTCCGCTGCTTTGCGCAGTGCCTTCTCTTCGTCTGGATGCAATGAACCATCGCCGAGTGGTCC
>JBILCM010000007.1:0-54855 GCA_044353165.1 Paenibacillus sp. | reverse complement strand
ACGGTAACAGATTGATCTTTGTGAATAGTTACTGAGATGCGGTTGCAATATTTGGCTAAGTGTTCATCAACGGCATTATCGATAATTTCCCAAACAAGATGATGCAGTCCAGAAGCTGTTGTGCTGCCGATGTACATTCCCGGTCGTTTTCTTACCGCTGACAATCCTTCTAATATTTGAATATCGTCCGCATCATATCCAATAGGGTCTGTCTTGTTAAACGTTGTGCTTGCAAATAAGTCAATTTGCTCGGCCATGCCGATCCCCCTAACATTCACTAAAACAAAAACAATACTGCCTTATTTTAGTTTAAAACATCCCTTCTCGTAAATACTCCGTATGAAATCAATATTGAAAACAATGTCGTAATAGCCAAAACACTTAGTGAGAATTCCATCGTCATGCCTGGAACTGGGGGGAGTTGGCCTGCTAAATATGAAACTGTATTTAAATTAACCATAAAAAAGTATTTCGCTGTTTCCCAATTGGCTGCCATATTGGCAAGAATGGATCCGGCAATTAAAATAGCCAACATAATTCCCATCCCTGCGGCTGTGCTGCGGACGAGCACGGAAACAGTTAAACTGAGAATCGCTACAACCATACATGAAAACCAAGCTAATCCAAGCACCATCAGTAAAAATTGCCATTGTTCAACGATGTGTACATTCGAGGTATCCACATCTGAACCATTGATGACGAATCCAGTTAATACGGGAGCACTCCAGCCTGAATATCCGAATAAAGCGCCAGAAATGCCGTATGACAATAAGGCAGTTGCCAAAACAATCAATGTTACGTAGAAAGTCAAAGCTATATATTTACTTGTCAGTACTTTCCAACGTCGTACAGGACGTGTCAGCAATAATTTAATCGTGCCCTGAGAATGCTCCGATGATACAAGATCTGCCGCAATCACCATCACCATAAGTGGCAGAAACAAACTAACAGAATTGATCGCAAATTCCCTAGCGAATGAAACACCGCTAGGTGCGTTCGGATCTATATTTTTATCCAAATAAAATTGAAGTCTTTGCATTTCAACCCGAAGGAAAGATTTCCATTCCTCTGGTATTCTTGCACTGTTCAGTCGATTCTTATAATCGTTGATTTGTGTTTCAGCCTTAATCCTCCAATCGTTTGTCCCCGTCTGCTCGCGGAAGCTTTCTGACACTTTCAATTGAGCATAGGTAAAAATTGGGATTAAAACAATTAAGATCATCAGTATAACGAAAAAACGTTTCTTTCGCCATACTTTTAATGTTTCGTTTCTTACTAAGGGATACATATTAGTCAATGGTCTCGCCCTCCGTCATCTCCAAAAATAATTCCTCTAGAGCGGGTTGTTTCAATTCAATTCCGTGCACTCGAACACCGGCTTCAACAATTTTGCGATTGTAATCCCCTATTCTCTCATACTGCATACGTACTAATACGGATTTCCCGCCGGGAAGCAATGTACGGTCCTTCTCTTCTAATGCATCAAATACATCCAACCCTGCATGCAACGGTTCAATTGTCCATACAATTTGATCTTTTGTCTGAGACAAAAGCTTGTCGACACGGTCAACAGCCAAGACGCGTCCCTTCGAGATGATCGCAACGCGATCACACATTAACTGTATTTCACTTAAGAGATGGCTCGAAACAAAGATGCTCATCCCTTGATTCGCAAGCTCTCGAATAAATTCACGCAATTCTTTGATGCCTTGCGGATCTAGCCCATTGGTGGGTTCATCTAAGATTAATAACTTGGGTTTGCCTAATAATGCTTGAGCGATGCCAAGGCGTTGTCTCATGCCTAGTGAATATGTTTTTACTTTGTCGTGAATACGTGCGGACATCCCTACAATGTTAACAACCTCATTTATTCGAGCTTCATCCACATTCGGCAACATACCTGCAAAATGTTCAAGGTTTTCCCATCCTGTCATATAAGGATACATTTCGGGGTTTTCCACGATACAACCAATATTTCGCAATGCCTCGTCATGGTTCCGGTGCACATCTTTCCCACAACATAAGACATTCCCAGATGATGGACGGATGAGATCAACCAACATCCGGATCGTTGTCGTCTTGCCAGATCCGTTCGGTCCAAGAAAACCAAATACTTCGCCTTCATAAACATCGAATGAAATTCCTTTAATAATCTCTTTGTTCCCAATTGTTTTCCTTAACTGATTTACAGACAAGACCGGTTGGCTTTGTTTCATTGTGATTCCTCCTCATTCCATCAGCATAGTTAAACGTGTTGCAACTCGAGCGTATCCTTCGTCATTAAGATGGTAGTTGTCAGATGATAAAAAACGATCGATGTTTTGCTGAAACAGATCAAATGTGGGCACGAATGTTACGTTATCATAGGGTTCAACCACTTCAAACACGGCGGAATTCCAATCTTGGACCGCCAACGAGGTTCCACGGATGTCTTTATATTCGATATAGGGGTTGTATAAACCGATGTAATACACTCGTGCATTCGGATTTAATGAATTTATTTTTTCAAAAATTCGTTTCAGATTAGACTGTGCGTTAGGAATGCGTTCTTTAAAAACAGAAGGTTCAATCTCCTCACCCATCTGGAACAAATCGTTCCCGCCTGCGGTCATAAGAATAATGTCAGCGCCGCGTATGGCTTCTTGAATCCCCTGACGATTGTCCAAATCTGCATCAATTTGGGATGTCGTAAATCCATTCTGAGCAAAATTAGCTACAACGTAAACAGGGACTTCGATATTTTGTGATAATTTTTCCTGTACGCCTTTTACATATCCTTTCCCAGTGGAGTCGCCAAAACCTACAGTCAAGGAGTCACCGAGGGCAACAATCTCAACACTGTCCTCATTCCCCAAAAAACTACGTTCCTCCACAACTTCTTGAACAAATCCCCCACTTGGAAATACAACGCTCTTCACTGCATAAATAAACCCTGTGATTAGGATGATGGTTCCAATAACGGAAACCAAACCAATGAAACGCCACAACAAACGAGATTTGCCCATAGTTTTCCCTCCTACTTTCTGTAATTACAAGAGTAAGCAATTTAATTTGATTTATCAAATGTGGAGATATAAAAAAACTCCCCGGACGAAAGGGAGTATTTCATTCATGGACATTCCTATCCTAATTTCCAGACACCCTCACGGGAAAGTGTCAATTTTTCATGGCCATCCGTTGCAATTAAATATGAATTTTCAATTCCAATAACGCCGCGGTCAGGAAATGTAAATTTAGGTTCAATAGCTATAACCATGCCGGGTTCTAAGCATGTGAGCACCCCTTTGGCCAAGACGGGCCATTCATCAATCTCAAGACCAAACCCGTGACCCACAAATTTCACGGCATTGTGTTTATAGCCCATGTAATGATCCGAAAGGCCTGCCTGGTGCGCCATGTCAAGCGACAAATTGTACAAATCCTCGCACACCGTTCCTGGATTTAAATGTAATTCAATCGCACGCAAGATGTTCTCAGATGTATCATAAGCACGCTGTAAGTCTTCTGCCAACTCGCCGATCACAGCGGTTCGTGTTTGATCAATGACATAACCATCAATGTTGCACCCAATATCAAGCAGAATGGGTTCATTGTTCTTAATAATGTTCCAACCCGATCCTTTCGGAAATGCAGGGTGCAGCCCTTCCCCACCCGCAGGTCCATCGAAGGCTGATGGTTTCGCAGCGGTAGCACCGCTTGCAGCGATCCCCGTCACGATTTCCATGTTCATCGCACGGACACGAATCAGACCAAGATGCCCGTGTTTTCGCAAATTGTATTCAATCTCAGCCAACAATTCTATTTCTCTCATGCCTGCTTTAAGCATGGGTAACGTCTCGCGCAATACAATATCTACAACCCGAGCAGCGCGTCGTATACAGTTCAACTCATGCTCATCTTTTACCATCCGTAATGTGCGAATCAGCTTTGTTGCATTCACCCAGTTCGCGAGTGGCAGAATGCTTTTTAATTTATCGAATAATTCGACGGTAATCGTATCATAGGTCAGGCCAATGTTACAACGATCCATGATCGAAGGCATCGACTTGGCGAGTCGTGCGCCTAGTGTTTTGAAACTTTCAAGCGGTTCAATCGAAACGATCGTTTCCGAAATTGCTCGGTCGATACTTCTTTTTACATAAAACAAAGGTGGACCGATAACGGGTACAAACAACAAACCATTTTGCATCGTCCCTGTGAAATAAAAAATATCAGTGTTATGTGTGATCACCATTGCGCCAATATTCATTGAAGATAATAGTTGTTGAAGTTTTACAATTCTATGGCTATGCAAGTGATCTCTTCCCCTCCTCTAAGAAACGATACTGCGCTTGTATCAAATTATGGTACTGTCCTTGCAACTGCATGAGTTGATCATGATCTCCTTGTTCGATGATCTTCCCATGATCAAGGACAACAATAAGATCCGCATTCCGAATGGTCGACAATCGGTGTGCGATCATAATCGATGTTCTTCCTTTTAATAGTTGTTTCAATCCATTCTGAATCTGAACTTCAGTCTCAGTATCAATACTTGCAGTTGCTTCATCAAGAATTAAAATTTTAGGATCTGCAAGCAACGTTCTAGCGAATGAGAGCAATTGACGTTGGCCCATGGAAAGCGCACTGCCTCTTTCTTCTACTTGCGTCTCATAACCGTTAGGCATCCTCATAATAAATTCGTGAGCACCGACTCGTTTGGCCGTCTCCTCGATTTCTTGATCTGTTGCTTCCAATCGGCCGAAACGAATGTTTTCTCGGATTGAACCTGAGAAGATAAATGTATCCTGCATGACGAGCCCAATCTGACTTCTCAAACTTAGAATTGTAACCTCCCGAATGTTAACGCCATCAATAAAAACTTCACCTTGAACAGGGTCATAAAAACGGCAAATCAGATTAATAAATGTGCTTTTTCCAGATCCAGTATGACCAACAAGTGCTACATTCTGTCCGGCTTTAATGTCCAATTGAATACCTTTTAAAGCAGGACGGTTAGTCTCATAGGCGAAGATCACATTGCGGAATTCTATGTTCCCTTGAATAGAAGGCATTTCTTTCGCGGTAGCGATCTCTTTAACTGAAGGTTGTTCGTCGATGAATTCAAAAATTCGTTCTGAGGAGGCCATCGCAATAAGTAATTGGGCATACATATTGCCAAGGCGGCTGATGGGTTCCCAGAAGTTTCCCACATATGTGATGAATGTTAATAACAAACCAATGCTCATTTCACCTTGTTGAATTAAATATGCGCCATAAAAAAATAAAATAAATGTCCCAAGTCCACCTGTAATTTCGATCAAAGGATTGAATGTTGTATTTGCGATCGATGCCGTATTCCATGCTTTACGATTGACTGTATTCATTTGATCAAAAAATTCCATATTTTCTTTTTCTTGTACGTATGCCTGTGTTACGCGAATACCTTGAATGCTTTCATTGAGATGTGAATTAATTCGTGATTGCTTTAACCGAACATCTTGCCAAGCGCGGCGAATTCGAATTCGAATGGATGTCGATATAAAAAACATGATTGGAACTGTAATCATGATCGCAAGACCAAGTTTCACATTGAGAATGAGTAATATGACGATAATCCCGACCAATTGAACACAATCGATAAATATATTGATGACACCGTTGGTAAATAAATCTTGTAAAGAATTTACATCATTCGTTACTCGCACAAGCACGGAACCTGCAGGTCGTTTGTCAAAAAAGCGAAAACTTAAGCTTTGTATATGCTTAAACAAATGCTCTCTTAAATCATAAATGACGCGTTGACCTATTAAATTTGTATACCGAATCCGAAAATAACCAGCAATCCACTGGATGATATATAGAAGAGCAATGACTGCACAAAAACCCCATATGACATTCATACGCGAGTCACCGCCCAGTTCATCTACAGCATTCCCGAGCAGAAGAGGAACAAGCAATTTTGTGATTGTCCCTAGCACGATCATGACGATCATAATCGGCAACAATTGACGTGCATACGGTTTAATGTAAGCAAGCAACCGGTGAAATTGTCCCCAGTCAAATGGTTTTTCCATTATTTCATCATCTTGGTAAACAAATCGGCCATTGTGGTTGCGTTGTTCTGATTCTTTTTGTTTGCTCATCCTTATGCCTCCCTTGCCATCTGCTGTTTCCCTTGATTGAAATTGGGATGATCTGCATATTGAATGGCATAAGTTTCTCGATATCGACCGGCTTGTTCAATCAATTCCTCGTGTGTGCCACGTTGGATTGTGTGTCCGCGGTCAAGCACGATAATTTCATCCGCATGTTTCAATGAAGAAATGCGATGGGCAATGATAATGGTGGTTCGCCCTTTCATGACTTCACGTAGACCTAGTTGAATTTCATGCTCTGTTTCCATATCAACAGCACTTGTCGAATCATCAAGGATCAACACTTTCGGATCAGCGATTAAAGCTCGTGCGATCGCGATGCGTTGCTTTTGCCCGCCTGAGAGGCCCAAACCGCGTTCACCAACAATAGTATCGTAACCATCAGGTAATTCCATTATAAACTCGTGCGCACGGGCAAGTTTGGCTGCCGTCATCACTTGTTCCAACGATACATCACGAATTCCATAAGCAATATTATTGCGAATTGTAGATGAAAAAAGGAACGTTTCTTGAAATACAACCGCTATTTGTCGACGCAAACTTTCAACTGTCACATCTTGAATATCGTGACCGTCGAGGAGTATTCGTCCTTCTTTCACATTGTAAGCTCGGAATAGCAATTGAATGACCGTTGATTTTCCTGAACCTGTTGGTCCAAGCAAGCCAATAATTTTTCCAGGCGGAGCATCGACCGAAAAATGAATTAATGCATGCGGGTTTTCAGGGTATGCGAAGGTGACATCCTGGAATATAACATGACCATTAACCGATTCCGATTGTAAATTTTTGGCGCCTTGTTTGTCTTTTACATGAATAAATTGGTTGAATACTTGAAGAATACGTTCTCCTGAAGCTTTGGATTGTGTGTAGCTATTAATGTGAACACCAAGTGACCACAACGGTGTGATGATAAACCAAATCAGTGTAAAGAATGCCAACAAGTCACCCAATGTCATCTCTCCACGAGTAACAAAATAGCTGCCTACGGCTACTAAAATAACCACACTCAAGTTTGCCATTAGCTCCATAAATGGTAAAAAGCGTGCCCATATCGATGAGGCAGCTGTGAGGTGATCCCGAAAAAAAGCATTATGTACGGAGAATTTCTCAACTTCAAACGATTCCCTCGCGAACGACTTCACTGTGCGCACCCCAGTGATATTTTCTTGTACAGAAGTAGTTAAATCGCTGAATGCTTTGCGAATGTCGCGAAAAGATGTATGAATTCTAGACTCATATTTGAAGGCGATGAAAACAAGGAAAGGTAATGTCACAAGCGTAATAAGCATTAATTTCCAGTGAATCGTAATCATCATGGCAGTACCAAAAAAAATCATAAAGAACATATTTAATATTTGGGCAAAGCCGGCTCCGATGAATAATCTTAAAGCATCGAGATCACCCGTTAGTCGTGACATTAAATCGCCGGTTCTTGTTTTGTCGTAATATTGAAACGATAAGTACTGCAATTTTTCATAAGCAGCCTTGCGCATATTGTAAGCAACCTGGTTGCCCAAAACACTTGCCGTGACTCCGTGCAAGAGCAGAAATACAGCTTTGATAACGATGACACCAAAAACGATTAGAGCTACAATCCAAACATTCTCATAATTCGATTTAGTAATAATTTCATCAACCAAATATTTCAACATGTATGGATAAACTACACCGAGTCCAGTGGAAATCATTAAAAATACGATTGAACCCATAATGAGATATTTTAGCTTCCCAGGCCAATAGTAAATTTGAAGCTGTTTGAAAATACCCACTTCGTTTATTCCCCTCTCAAGCATTCCAAAATTGTAAATTCTTAAGAAGTGTAACACCGAGGATGGCAACATTCAAAAAGTACTTAAAGGCATATTAAGGCCCATACCCTCATATTTCCACAAATGTGGTGAAGAATATTGACTTATCACTTTCATTAGCGGAATATGCTCTCATTCCTGCTCGTCCCTCGAGAATGATCGAATCTTTAAAAGAATTGCTTCCAATTGCACTTTCTTTTTCTCCAAATCGGATATATTCCATTGCTCCGTTAATCCTGCACGACTTGTCTGTAACGTCTCATCTACAGTCTGAATAGCATTCGCTTGCGCAACTGCATAGGCAGTGGCTAATTGTTTGTGACTCCATCCCATGAAATATTGACTCATTTGTTCGATACTATGATCAACATCATCTTTCCATCTTTTCTCTAAATCCGCACGTAACGCAGTCCGGCCTGGACCTTCAAAAAAATATTTGGCGTTTCGATAGTGAGTTGTCAACAGTTTCGGTTGGGGTTCCTCACCAGCCCAAACTTTGCTAATCTCTGGTGTTTCAAATGTGTTGAATGTTAATTCCCCAAGTTCATAATTAGGCATAATACGTTGTATGCCCTCGTTCCAACGCTGCAAAGCATTTTCTATAGAACGATGCATAAATTTTTCAAGGCGTAAGGAAATAGCGAGCATCTCATGAATCAATTCTTTACTAATATACGAAACAAGATCACGCCATGCCCAAGCAAGAGATTGTTTAATCTCTCCTTGGTCCTCACGTAAAACCGATGGGTTGAAGGAAGCTGTAAACCATTCACCAAAACGGTAAGAAATTCGCTGTTTTAAGTAATAGCATTGTTCGGCGGTTTCCTTCATCACATCTTGCTTTAAACTTTCGAATTCATACGCAATAATTGTGTTACGAGCCTGCACGGCAAGCTGTTCAGAACGTTCTATTTCCATCTTACGTTCAAACTGACTTGTATTAGCCGCTTTCAAGATGTTGATGAACTGGTTTATGCATTTAATAAGTTCACTATCCGCCGCGCGATAAGCAAGTCCTGCCAATTCTTCTTTTGAAAATTGAGCAAATGCGCTCTCAAAGGCGGTAATTCCAGAGTTTTCAATACGTTTTTCATCTTGTGTTTTCTTCCCTTTAAGTCCTTCTAAAGAAGAAATGGGAAATATCCTTGGGTTACGTATACCGAACAATGCCAAATTACTTCGAACATGATCTAACACTTCTTGTAATTCATTGGCATTAGCGGCTAGATCCGCTGCATTTACGATAAAAAACATTTTGTCAAGTTCAAAAGTTTCTTTGACCCGGCCCAGTTGCTCCAAAAATTGACGGTCTGCGCGAGAGAATGCATGATTGTAATACGTTACAAAAAAAATTGCATCTGCATTTTTCATGTAATTAAAGGTTACTCCCGTATGTCGCGCATTCATCGAGTCCGCTCCTGGGGTGTCTACAAGGGTAATACCTTGTCGGGAGAGTGTTGAATTGTAATGGAGTTGAATGTGGTCAACGAAAGCAGAGTTTTTTTCATTGGCTACAAAATCAGTAAACCTATTTTGCTCCGCCGGGAAAGTGCTGCCTAGCAATGGTTCAGACTCCTTCCAACCCTCTGCAACAGCACGTAGGAAGGAAAGATGTGGTTTACCACCCGCCGGGAAAGATGTTGATAATCCCTGTTCCAATGACAAAAATTTTTGCAACGTTTCAATAATCTTGGCATGATGTTCTACTTTTAAGATCCCTAATGCTTCAAAGGAATGATTGATGTCTGATAAAATAGTCTCTGAAGGTTTCATGACGATCTTAGCCATGCCATGCTTCCATTCCGAATTTGGTGGTTCAATCGTATTAATTGCCGCAGTTGTGGGATTTGGAGAGACGGGCAATACGGAATCGCCTAGTAGCGCATTCGCGAATGAAGATTTCCCAGCACTAAACGCACCAAATAGAGCAGCAGTGAAACGTTGCTCGCGTAATTTTCTTGCACGTTCTCGTAGTGAGTGTGCAGTAAATGAAAGTGACGGTACATCCGCAATAATATCGCATGCTTTCTCAAGCATTGAAGCCATGTTAACGAAAATGGAATTTAACTGCAACGTTTGTTTTTCATGATCAGCCATGATGACAGCTGATGCTGAGGATGATAAATTTAATATCGATAATCCGTCTGTGAGACTTGTTGAACAAATTGCATTGGATGACAGATGAAGTTGCTGATCCATTAAAATTTCATTCTTCCATTGTTCCAGATTCGGAAATTGCATCGGATGATTGGAGATATCAATACAATAAGGTAATAATGACAGGATCCTCGCTTCCACTTCCCGTTCTTCGGTTTCGATTGATTCCAGTGCACGTATATTGGCAATTTTTTCTTCAAGTACGGCAAGTTGGTTTTGTAATTGTGGGAGTTCTAGTGCGTAACCAGCTTCTGCTGCATCTGCCAATCGTTCAGCTGCCTGAATTGCTGAGCGTTTAGCCATTTGCCTGACCTCGGCCGCTAATTCGCGCGCATAATTTAGCGTATATTCTCCTGAAACAATCGCTCCTGGACGAATTTTAGAGACGATCCATTCCGGTGAAATTGGAACTTGCACAGCTTCCATTGCTATATTAATTTGACGGTCCGTTAATTGCAGTTGAATACCCTTATTCTTCACATGATCACGAATGTGCCACAGTAAGTGTGCAGTTACTTGTTCAGAAAAATTTACATAAAATGTTTGAAGGCGGCGTTTACGCTCATCTTCTGTTTTGGCATGAGCAAACAGGAATCCGACACGAAAACCGGGTTGAACACTTTCTAAAAACAGTTGAGCAGCATCCCTTGTGTTCGCCGGGGTAATGTTCGCATTTTCAGCAATTTTGGTTACTTCATGAATGAAAAGTTCTGTTAATTCTTCTCGAATACGTTCTTGATTCGCGCGTTTTTTCAATAATTGTGTATATTGAGCATAAGCCTCAGTCTCTGAATCCCCTATTTTTTCATGCAACGCGATTTTAAGAGAATCGTTACGAGAATTTCGCTCGCGCACATATTCCATAGCGAGTTTTACGGAAGCTTTTGCAATACTATTCGTAACAACAGATTGATCGTATTTAACAAGATTCGAAAGAATTTGTCGCAAATAAGAAAATTCGTTATTGAGATTCCCTTGGTCACGTAATGAAGTAAACAGAACGGTCTCGAATGAAATACCCCAAGCTTGGAAAGCTTCTACTACACCTTGTCGGAACGAAACAAAAGAAAGTTCCTGTTCCTGATGTTTGTCGATTTGATTGACGATTAAGATTAAAGGTTTACCCAATTCACACAAATGCTTTGCAAAATTTAAATTGATTTCAGATAAGACATGATTATAATCCATAATATAACAAACCGTATCTGCAAGATGCAGTGCAGCTTCTGTGGCTAGCCGATGGGCATCATCCGTAGAATCAACGCCCGGACTATCTAGTAACACGCCTGATGATCCCAAGAAAGGGATCGGATAAAACAAATCAACGGTTTGAACGTGGTTCCCGTCTTTCGCAAGATTGGAAACTTCTGCAATGGAACGCTGTTCTTTACGTCCATCTGTGTATGTGATGCGTGCAGCTGGGTTGCCATTACGGATGGAAACAACATTCGCACTCGTCGGAATTGGACTGGATGGGAGCAGTTCCGAATCACACAATTGATTAATCATACTTGATTTCCCAGCTGAAAAATGTCCGCAAAATGCAATATAGAATGATTCAGAATTGCTTTTGTCAATCAATGAACGTACTCTTGAAGTTATGTCTTCAGACCCACCGAATTGAACTTCCTTCAGAAAAACTTGAAGTTCATGTACAATTTGGTCGTTATTACTCATCTTATTCACTCCGTTACACCCAACTTTCATCGCGTTCAATGTGGCATAGCACTGATAATTAAACACAAAAAAACGCCAAATCGATCAAGTTGGCGCTTTTTGGATTGAAATTCAGTTGATCGAGTTTGAATTTCCTTCTGGAAGCAAAATCTCAAACACATTGCCATGCTGTAATATTGTAATATCTCGTTGTTTTTCTTTCATAACTACAACTTCCCGTTTGCTGCGCATCCGATCAACATAATGGTCAGGTACTTTACCCGATTCAGTTACCGTAACCCCTTCAACAATCGTTTCTTCATCTTCAGATAAACGAGTGTTAAGTATTTTGTCGTAAATATCTGAAAAACGTTCAAAATCTTTCGTGTACACTGAGATACATTTCATCGCTTCTCACCCTTCTATACCTTATGAGCTTCATGGCTCATTCTAAATTCAAATTTGTTTTATTATGATCCGGTGTAACTTGTTTCATACGTTTTTTTCCTTCACGGCAATGCACAAGTAACGGACACGATTCACATTTGGGATTTTGGGCTTTACAGTGATACCTTCCAAGAAAAATGAGTCGATGATGCGTTATTGTCCACTCATGTCGAGGAATTTTGCTCATTAATTTCTTTTCTATTTCTAACACAGTGTCATTCCAAGCTGCTATGCCTATCCGTTTAGATACTCTTTGTACGTGAGTATCTACGGCTATTGCTGGAATACCGAATGCATTAGATATGACCACATTCGCTGTCTTGCGACCTACACCAGGTAACGTAACAAGTTCCTCGTAGGTTTCTGGGATCTGACCTTCATATTTTTCAATAATCATTGTGCATAACTCACGAATGTGTTTGGCTTTGTTACGAAACAAACCTATTCGCTTAATATCTTGTTCAAGCATTTCTAATGGTACAGTAATATAATCCTCCGGTTTCCGGTATTTGCGAAATAAATCCGCAGTGACTTTGTTAACAGTCTCATCTGTACACTGTGCCGATAGAAGAACTGCAATCGTGAGCTCAAAAGGATTGGAGTGATTCAATTCACATCGAGCATCCGGGAACATGTTCGCTGTAATATCAAGCACTTCGCGAACCTGAGCCTTATTCAAGAATGTTTCCTCCCCATTTGGTATACTTTACAGTTTACACGAATCAGGTACCCCTTTTCAATGAAAAATAACTTATTGAACAATTTCAATGATTTTTCCTTCCAGAATGTAAATGGTTAGACGATCATTTTCCTTTAGTTTCGTCAAATCTAGCATATTGCCTTGTGCGGTATGCAAATAGGCTGCAGGATGTATTGAATAATTGGCTTGATCTGTGAGCAACACTCTCTTAAAGGTTATGTCTTGTGACATTGCTTGATATGAACTAAAAGATTTTTCAGCACCTTCTGCCAGCCAAATATAGGGACGCCCGAAGCCGTCAGTAACAACCTGCACACGGTCATTCAATGTTATATTGGATATGTTATTGTCTATAACATTTTTAATTTGTAGTGTGTATCCCTCTTTTAAGCTAAATTCTTTTGTTGTGTTTGTAAAATCCATTATTGAAAATTTGCCAGCAACACGATCTACCGAAATGACTTTACCTCGCAGAGGCGAGGATGCTTGAACGGATACCAATCTCTTTCCAGTATATGAAACAATGATCGGATTGCCTATTATGAATTGGTTTGGAGCGATGATTTGATTATCTTTATTCTTCATCATGGTCAAGCCTTCCCAGGCTACAAATAAATTTGTATTCTGCCCGTCTCGCACGTTGAATGTTTGCGTAGCGACGTCGATTGAATTTAAGGTATATACATGGGATTGATGAACCCCGATGTAAAGAATCTCATCTAGAGTTGCATTCATTAGAACCTGTACACGGGAGCCAATCTTAAGATCAGCTATGGTGGCGTTGCTCATGAGCGGAATTTCTATGTTGGTCGAATTCGAATAAGGAAATTTGTATGATGCTCCTGACCCCGTTGTCACAATGATTGTCCGGGTAAGATAATCTATGTTTTGTATGATTCCATTCACTTTCGATACGATATCTAGTCGAACCAATTCTTGATTCGTAATTTGTAAATTCACCTTACGTTGCTTTACCAAATATTGTTCAAATAACGCCGATGGTAATTTGACGTCATCTAACATAAATTTAGTTTTGTCCGTAATTCTGTAAAGAGTCGGTTCATTATTTTCGTTAATAATTGTGATATATCCATATTCCATATCAAAATCACGAATAGTGGCGTAGCGAATTGTTGTGATTACACGATCTAAAACCGAAATTTGTTCCACACGATTTGTTGCACTATTCAAGTGAAGTTGGATACGTTCTCCTTTTCGTAAATCATCAATGGCAGGATTCGTTAAACCTTTAATTGCGACAACTAGTTGTGGGGAAAGAAAATAAGCTTTCAATACTCCACTCGTATCCACAACATTAACTGTATCAGGCGTAATTTGAATCAATTCACCGTTAGTCATCACCATCTTGGGGGAAGTAACTTGAATCGTGACAAATTTGCTATCTTTGATTTCGAATTGAAACACATCGCCATTATTTAAACTTGTTAAGGTTGGTGCAATTTTATCTAAAATTTTAATAGTGGCTTCAGTTGCAATGTCATAAGTTCTTGAAACCCCATCATTAGAGCTGTAAGTTAATGATCGTCCCGTGGTATTTACAGCCTGAATTGTACCTGATCCTGATGCATTAAAAGCTAAATTTAAAATCTGCATACCCGTGACTTGGGGATTTTTAGGTAATCGCTGAAGACGCACATTGCTGTTAACGGATAATTGTGATAGAGGTAATTCTTGCCCTGAGACACTTGTAACTGCAATATTTGGAGCAAGTGTGTAATTTTCAGTTGTTCCATCGGATTTCAATAAAGTAATCGCCATTGAAGGCAGTGCAAATGCTGTAATTTTGCCATTAATCGTCTCAGGCTCCACCTTGCGGTCGGACACTTCGATGTATAAGGCTTGCCCATTATCATGAATAATTTCAATTTCCTGTAATGAATCAAGTGAAGAGTTCGAAATCTGTTTTCCTGTAAAGTTAAACGTTGCAGTGTCTTTCATTAATTTGAATGATTGGGTATTACCTCCTTCAAGTTGTAATACGAGTTGGTCACTACTCTGATTGACAATATAACCAGAGACCATGTGATTCAAATTCGACGGCACGTAAGGTAATGCCCGCGAGAAGAATGTAACAATCTGCGCTCGGGTCACCGCCTCTGCAGGGCGAAACGTGTTATCGATAAAACCAGTTACGAGTCCAAGTTCTACGGCTTTGCTCACGAACGGCGCCGCCATTGCGGATACTTTGGAAGCATCGTTAAATCCAAATTTAGCTGTAGATGCATTGCTTGGTGTTTGTTTTATCGTTCGAACGACCAACTTTGATACCCATTCTCTCGTCGCGGCACGTTTGCCCCAAGGTAATTTAACATTACCTGTGGATGCGGCGGTTGTTTCTTCGGCTAAGTTTAAAACTTTTGATTCGAGCGCTTTTACAACGTAAGGACGGTAATAGGTATCTACATCAAAACCCAGCACGACAGTCCGCTTATCAGCTAATGCTTCATCTTCTAAACCTAACAAACGAATTGCAATTACGGCGGCTTCTTGTTGTGTGACATTGTTATTTGGCAACAATTGTCCATTCACATCGCCTTTTATAATCCCTAATGCCGACAATTTAACGATATGTCTAAAAGCCCAATGCTGTGAGAACACGTCGGAATAAGTCGTTTTCAATGATGGTGTGGATTCAGTTAAAGATTGTGCATGGCCAGTTTGTGATGTGGGATAACAAACTGCAAGTAAAGCAAACATGGAAAATACAAATAACATCATAAATTGACGCAAAGGGATGATCATACACAAAATCCTCCTCAAAATTTTAACGAATTGCGTAATATTCTTTTATTGCAGCGACGATTGCTAAAGAAATCTGTAGTTGAACTTGCTCTTCATGCATTCGAATTTCATCACTTGTGTTTGTCATGAATCCAATTTCAAGCAGCGCAGCTGGCATTACCGTATCACGCAGCACTGCAAAACGTTCTTGTTTAACTTTCCTGTCCGTGGAACCGAATGCTATAACCACATGCTTATGAAGAATATTAGCGAATGTCTTGCTATCTTCACGCCAATAGTATGTTTCTGTGCCTTTGACTGATGGTTGACTTGCCGTATTGGCATGAATGGAAATAAACAGATCCACGCCATTCTGATTCGCTAATTTGACACGATCTGCTGGAGACAAGTAAGTATCTTGACTTCTTGAGAGAATAACTTGAAACTTTCGATCTTGTTTTAGCAAATCGGCTGTCTTTTTTGCGATGGCTAGATTTACATCTTTCTCAAACTTACCTGTTAAAGAAATTGCGCCAGGATCACTCCCACCATGTCCCGCATCAATCATAACTTTGATAGGTTCCTGCTTCTGAAATTTAATGGCAATGCCTCTTCCATCTTCAATGACCTCTGTCTGATAAGGGACGGATTGCTTCATGTCAAGAACAATTCGCACCACGGATGGAACACTTTGAAACAAAGAATAGCGAACATTGCTTATGAATTCATGATTTTGGGGCAATGGAATCATTCCACTTGCGTTGCCGTCTGTTGAGCGTTCGATTATTGTCCCAGGTAAATCAATTACAATTCGGTTCGGCGATTGTAAATTGAAAATTTGGGGAGTTACACTACCGGAAGTAGTTATTCGCAATTCTTCACTTGTTGAATAAATTCCAAGCAAAGTTGGTGTCGTGTTAGACACTTTCACAGTGCGTTCTATATCATACAATTCAGTCTTCACGTCCATTAAGCGATCGGGGGCAGTGAAGAAAAAAATAGATGAAGTCAAACGATCTTCCAATGCTTTCATACCTAATATTTCTACCATCCACCCGAGCGGAACATAGATGTTTCCGCTGTTAATAATCGCCTGCTTATTGATTTGACGCATTTCGTTGTTAACTAGAATCGAACTTTTAGATATAGAAAACTTTAACTGAATGGATTGCGAAGAGATCGAATATTCACTTTTCGCTTCATGGTAGGATACTTTCCCACCCAAAGCAATGCATGTTTCTAAAGATATGTAAGCGGTTCTTCCCATTGTCCCCGCCAATAATTCGGTTTTTTCTCCATTGAGATATATCGTAAGCGGCTTAAGATCAGATGCTAAAGCCTGGGTTTGTAGAAAGACGAGTGACAACATAACTGCTGTAATCCATGCAGCAATGATCTTGTTCATATTTAAAAAATTATTCATCTGTAGCTTGAAACCTCCAAACCTATCACTTCTATTTGTAAACAATAGATTAGACGTCAAAAAGAATGAAAAGTTGCTAATAAAGCCCAATTTTCAACATATACATTAGAAATATGTCGATTTTTGGGGAGCAGGTTATATAATTTGTAAAAATAAAAAACCCGGGGCATGCACCCCGGGTTCAAAAAACAGCTTTATCTCATTCTTGCCTCATAAGCTGCAATCTTATCTTCATGCTGCAACGTGAGTCCAATATCATCGAGTCCTAGTAAGAGAAACTGGCGCCGATGCTCATCAAGGTCGAATTCGATCGATAATCCGTGATCGTCATTGATTTTTTTGTTCTCCAAATCAACGGTAAGCCGGTACCCGACATGTTCGGCTGTGCGTTGAAACAACAACTCAACTTCATCTTCACTCAACTTGACTGGAAGAATACCATTCTTAAAGCAATTGTTATAAAAAATATCAGCGTATGAAGGAGCAATAACAACTTGGAAACCATAATCTTGGATGGCCCAAGGTGCGTGTTCCCTAGAGGATCCGCAACCAAAGTTTGCTCGCGAGATCAAGATGGAAGCCCCTTGGTAACGTGGTTTATTCATTTCAAAATTTTCGATAACATTGCCTTCTGTGTCCCAACGCCATTCAAAAAATAAAAATTGACCAAAACCTGTTCGTTCAATTCGTTTTAGAAATTGTTTTGGAATAATTGCATCTGTATCCACGTTGACACGATCGACAGGTGCTACGATACCCGTATGTTTAATAAAGGCTTGCATGAGCAGATCTCCTCTCAACTATTATCGAACTGATATTTCAGATTTAAATTCCCAACCCCGCACATCAACAAAACGTCCTGATATTGCTGCCGCAGCTGCCATCTCAGGGGAAACAAGATGTGTTCGTCCGCCGCGTCCTTGGCGTCCTTCGAAGTTACGATTTGATGTTGAGGCACAACGATCGCCCGGTGAGAGGACGTCTGGATTCATTGCAAGACACATGGAACAACCTGCATCACGCCATTCAAAACCAGCCTCAACGAAAATTTTATCTAATCCTTCTTTCTCGGCTTGCAATTTTACGCGTCCCGAACCTGGCACAACGATGGCAGTCACTTTCGGTGAAACTTTATATCCCTTTGCAACCTTTGCCGCTGCGCGTAGGTCTTCAATGCGACCATTGGTGCATGAGCCGATGAAAGCATAGTTGATATTGATTTCCGTCATTGGCGTACCAGGGTTCAGATCCATGTACTCGAGCGCTTTTTCCGCAGCTTTGCGTTCATTCTCTGTTAAGAAGTCACTTGGATTTGGCACATTTGCGAGCACATTCGTACCCATCCCTGGGCTTGTTCCCCAAGTCACTTGTGGAATCAGTGTAGTCGCATCAAACGTAATTAGCTTATCGTACACAGCCCCCTCATCTGTAACCAACTGTTTCCAATGTTGTACAGCTTCATCAAACTTAATACCTTGGGGGACATGTTCACGTCCACGTAAGTATTCGAACGTTGTTTGATCTGGCGCAATCAAACCTGCACGCGCTCCTGCTTCAATTGACATATTGCAAACCGTCATACGCTGTTCCATTGTAAGATTGCGAATTGCTTCTCCGGTATATTCGATAACATAACCTGTTGCAAAATCAGTCCCATACTTAGCGATGATGCCCAGAATCAAATCTTTAGCTGTTACACCGATTGGAAGCGTTCCGACCACGCGAACTTCCATGGTTTTTGGCTTTGCTTGTTGCAAACATTGCGTGGCTAATACATGTTCGACTTCCGATGTGCCTATACCGAATGCCAATGCTCCGAAGGCACCGTGAGTTGAAGTATGAGAATCGCCGCAAACTATTGTTTTTCCAGGGTGTGTAAGACCCAATTCCGGTCCCATGACGTGCACAACACCCTGATCAATAGAGTGCAAATCATATAATGTTACGCCAAAATCGCTTGCATTCTTTGCCAGAGTCTCAACTTGTTGTTTCGATATTGGATCCGTAATATTAAAACGGTCTTTCGTCGGAACATTATGATCCATTGTAGCGAAAGTGAGTTCAGGACGGCGTACTTTCCTCCCGGAGATTCGTAAACCTTCAAAAGCTTGTGGGCTTGTTACTTCATGAACAAGGTGGAGGTCGATATAAATAATACTTGGTTTCCCCTCTTCATGGTAAATGACGTGGTTGTCCCAAATTTTTTCGAATAATGTACGTTGGGTCATGCCAATTCCTCCTTATACTTTACATTTAATAAAGATGTTTTTTGCTATCGTAACATTTAATTACATATTGTTCAAAAATATAATATCTATTGATACTATAGAAAAAAACTATAAATAGGATGTGATTTCATGGAATTACGTCAGTTGCCAAATCGCTCGATTTGTAAAGTATTTAAAAATAATGTTCGGGCCTGCGATCTTGAAAAATAGGTATTTTATTTCTAACTTGCTCTGTTTCTGTCATGTCTATATCGGCTGTTAACAACATTTCATTTTCACCTGCTTCGGCCAAAATTTCTCCCCAAGGTGAAATAATCATGGAATGTCCGAAAAATTGTGTGCCTCGACTCGTCCCAACCCGATTACATGCTACGACAAACAATTGGTTTTCAATTGCTCTAGCTTGTAAAAGTGTTCGCCAATGATGCAATCGCGGTTGTGGCCACTGTGCAGGAACAAATATAATTTTGGCCCCTTCTAAAGAAAGCTTACGGGCCAATTCAGGAAAACGGATGTCATAACAGATCATAAGACCAGCAGCCACCCCATCGATTGCAGTTCGCCCCACTGCCGTGCCTTGGTGTAAATATTTTTCTTCATCCATAAGTCGAAACAAATGCAGTTTGGAATAATTCGATATACACGTCCCCGTGCGATCATAAACAAAGGTTGTGTTTTGCACGCCCATTGTAGTTTTGTTGGTTACTGAACCTGCAATGATATATATTTGATGTTTTCTAGCAAACGATGACATTATCGCATGTGTTGGTTCACCATTATGGTCGGCTAATTCATTCGCTTGCTCAAGAGCATATCCTGTGTTCCACAATTCAGGAAGTACAACAACGTCTGGTTTCATTGTCTGTTCCACAGCTTGCTTCAATAGACTTTCCACATGTTTACGGTTAACTTCAGGTTCTCCAATACAGATGTCCATCTGAATTAATGAAAGTTTCATAATAATCACCATCCTCTTTTATCATACGATACCTTCCGATTCAGTCAAGTCTTTGTTTGAAATAGTGTGTACAGTTTATTATATTTTTGATAGAATGAGCATTTAAGTACAAGGATGAAAGTTTACTTATGGAGAGGTTCTTAATGGAAAATATACGGTTCTCAGTGGAACCTGCTGATCGGATGAAACACTTACCTAAACAGTTTTTTGCGTCCATGGTTCATAAAGTGGGGGCAAAAATTGCTGCGGGAAGAGACGTAATTAATCTTGGCCAAGGAAATCCTGATTTACCTACCCCCTCTCACATTGTCAATTCTCTGCAAGAGGCTGCACAACGGCCATCGTTTCATAAATATTCTCCTTTTAGCGGGTATGATTTTTTGAAGGAGGCTATTGCTGAACGGTATTTAACAGACTATGGTGTAAAGTTGAATCCGTACACGCAGGTGGCAATCCTTTTTGGAGGGAAAACCGGGCTCGTTGAAATTAGCCAAATATTGTTGAACCGTGGCGATGTTTGTTTGGTTCCAGATCCCGGATACCCCGATTATTGGTCAGGAATCGCTTTGGCAGGCGGTAAGATGGTTTTCATGCCCTTAACTCAAGACAACAATTTTCTTCCTGATTATAGCCGAATACCATTACAAGACGCTGTAAATGCAAAAATGATGTTCATCAATTATCCGAATAACCCAACAGCTACGACAGCTTCGCTATCATTCTATAATGATACAGTTGAGTTTGCCGCTAAACACAATATTGTAACCGTCTCCGATTTTGCTTATGGCGCTGTTCGTTTTGACGGGACTAGAGCCGTAAGTTTCTTAGAGGCGCCAGGCGCTATTGATGTCGGTATTGAAATTTATACATTGTCAAAAACGTACAACATGGCAGGTTGGCGCGTCGGCTTTGCCTTGGGCAATGAGAAATTGATTGAATACATTAATTTATTGCAAGATCATTACTATGTCAGTTTATTTGGCGCTGTGCAGTGGGCTGCATCGGAAGCGCTTAAGGGTCCACAAGACTGTGTTCAACAGCTTGTGACAACCTATGAATCCCGAAGGAATGCATTCTACCATGCTTTATCCGAGATTGGCTGGCATGCAATGAAACCGCAAGGCTCATTCTTCTGCTGGTTGCCCATTCCGAAGGGATACTCCTCTTCAACATTCGCTGATGAACTTTTAGAAAAAGCTGATGTCATGGTTGCCCCTGGGATCGGATTTGGTACACATGGTGAAGGATACGTTCGTGTTGGTCTATTAAGCTCAGAAGAACGGCTTAGAGAAGCTGCTGAGCGGATTGGCCGATTGGGGTTATTCGATAAGGGGCGTTCATGATGAATCAACCATTGCATTTGATTTTTGATCTTGACGATACATTGATTCATTGCAATGTATATTTTGATCGCGTCATTGATCGCTTTGTGGATTATCTCGAACATTGGTTTGCCAATGTCGGTCTTTCCAGAGCTGAAATCAAGTGTAAACAACAAGAATTTGACATGGCTGGAATTCATATTCAAGGATTTACGGTCGAAAGGTTTCCTCTTTCCTTTGTAGAAACGTATGAGTATTATTGTGATGTGTATGGTAGGTTGTCTCAACATGAGGAACACCAAATGTTGCTTCAACTCGGATATACCGTATACGATAGTGAATTTGAGCTTTACCCGCACGTTGTTCAAACGCTTACTCGTTTAACAAAAAAAGGGCATATCCTCTCGTTATACACGGGTGGAGATCAAACCATTCAATTGAATAAAGTGAAGAAGGTCAACCTTGCTCCTTTTTTTGATGATCGTATATTTGTTGCAAGGCACAAAAATTACCAAGCAATGGATTCCATCTTGAATGAACGACGTTACAACCGGGATCATACGTGGATGATTGGCAACAGTCAGAAGACGGACATATTGCCAGCCATCGAATGCAATATTGGAGCTATATACGTCCCTCCTATTTCCTCATGGATATTTGATCAACTCGATGTGCCGGATATTAGGGGACCTCGAGTTCTTCATGCATCATCCATTAATAAAGTACCTCAAGTCCTACATCAATACCATTTTAATTCAAGGGGTGCTGCTTTATGAACGCCAGCACAAGAAAACGAACTGTTGTAAAAATCGGAAGCAGTTCTCTTACAACACATCATGGCGGATTGCTTCGTAACAAAATTGATTATTTTGCACAGGAATTGGTAACGTGTATGAATGCCGGTGACCAAATTGTACTTGTCACTTCCGGTGCTGTAGCAGCGGGATTTTCCAAACTTGGTTTTTCAAGCCGGCCAAAAGCAACACATGAGAAGCAGGCGTCTGCTGCGGTCGGTCAAGCTTTACTTATGCAAGCATACAATGAAGCATTCGGTGCTTTAGGATTTACGGTCGCACAAGTGTTGCTGACTCGATCTGATTTTTCAAATCGCAAACGCATTCAGAACGCATCCATCACACTTGAGGAACTTCTGAAACGGCGTGTCATTCCCATCATTAACGAGAATGATACCGTCTCGGTTGATGAATTAAAATTTGGGGACAACGATATGTTATCATCACTCGTTGCTAATCTGATGAAAGCTCAACAATTGGTAATTATTACTGATATGAATGGATTGTACACGGAAGATCCTCGTATAAACGCAAGCGCACGTCGAATAGAACGTGTCGCTCAAATCGATGATTCACTTTTTCAAATGGCAGGTGGAAGCGGAAGTGCTGTAGGCACAGGAGGTATGCGTTCAAAACTGGAAGCAGCTCGCATCGCTGTGCGCGGCGGCGTACAAGTATTTATAGGTCGAGCTGTCGACAATGGTGATCTTCTGCGTGCTTCCCTCGGTGAGGGTAACGGCACCTATTTTGACGCAACGTTGCAAACTCTTTCAGTCAAAAAACAATGGGTTGGTTACCACTCGACACCGAAAGGAAAAGTTATAATTGACGTGGGTGCTAAGAACGCCATTACAGAAGGCGGCAAAAGCTTGCTTCCTGCGGGTGTGAAAGAAGTTCAGGGAGATTTTGTTCCCGGCGATGTGATCGAGGTCTTCAGTGACGTTGAAGAACATCCCATTGGCCGAGGTGTTGCAAATTATGCATCGCATCAATTACGGGCAGTGGCAGGCCTATCGACTGAAGAGGTCAAAAGGCGAATTGATGTAAATCGCATAGAGGTGATACATCGCGATGAGTGGATTTGTTTTTAACCGAAACGTATAAGGGGTTATCACGCATGAGTGAAGTGAAAACAAAAGCGAAACTAGCTAAAATGACAACAACGACTCTTGGTTTACTAGGTACGAGTGAAAAGAATACGGCATTACATACCATTGCCAAAACTTTAATGCTTCGTGCGGAGCATATTATCTCTGCAAATCAGCAAGATCTCAAAAACGGTCAAAGCAATGGGTTAACAGCATCATTATTGGATCGGTTATCCTTATCGAAGGAACGCATCCAAACAATGGCACAAGGATTGATCGAAGTCATTGAGTTGCCAGATCCTGTGGGTGCAACGTTGTCGGAATTTCATCGCCCTAACGGTTTGTTCGTGAAACAAATACGCGTCCCGCTCGGGTTGATCGGAATGATTTATGAGGCTCGTCCGAATGTTACGGTTGATGCAGCAGGACTTTGTTTAAAAACGGGCAATTCTGTGCTCCTTAGGGGCGGATCTTCTGCTTTGAATTCCAATCAAGCGATCGTCGATGTCATTCATGAAGCTTTGTCAAAGTCAGACATTCCACCTGATGCTGTTCAATTGATTACTGATCCGAATCGCTCATCTGTTGACGAAATGTTGAAACTAAATGGCCTACTCGATTGCATTATCCCTAGAGGGGGTGCTTCTTTGATCCAGAATGTCATTCAGAACGCTACCGTTCCAGTGATTGAGACTGGAGCTGGAATCTGTCACACCTACATAGACGAAAGTGCAAATCCCGAAATGGCATTACAGATTGCCTTGAATGCCAAAGTTCAACGTCCCTCCGTCTGCAACGCAATGGAAACCTTAATTTTGCATCGTAATTTCGCGTTGCACCATCTTGAACGATTTGCCCAAACGTTCCATGACAAACAAGTTGAGCTTCGAAGTGACGATGACGGGCGTTTGTTGGTCCCTTGGATGAAAACAGCAACAGAAAATGACTTCGGCACAGAATACAACGATTTAGTTCTTAACATTAAGGTTGTCGATGGATTGGATGACGCCATTGCGCATATTGCCCGTTACGGAACTATGCACTCGGAGTGTATTGTGACTGAAGACAAGGAGAATGCAAATCGATTTCTGCAAGAGATTGATGCCGCCGCTGTATATCACAATGCATCCACCCGCTTTACAGACGGATTTGAATTTGGTTTTGGTGCTGAAATTGGGATTAGCACACAAAAGCTTCATGCTCGAGGTCCAATGGGTTTAACTGCTCTTACTTCAACCAAATATATCGTGCAAGGATCAGGTCAAATCCGCGGCTAAAGAAAGGAATGATTTGTATGTCTTCTACTAGCTTACTTTCTTCACAAAAAATTGTGTTTATTGGCGCTGGTGCAATGACTGAGGCGCTGTTACGAGGCTTGGTTCATGCCCATTTGATACATGCCTCGTCATTATTTGCCTTGAATCGTCATCATTCATCCCGATTGTTAGAATTACAGAACTTATACGGCATACAAATTCCATTAACGAACACTCCAGACGAACGAGCTGAAATCGTCAGTCAAGCAAACATTGTAGTCCTTGCGATGAAACCAAAGGATGTCGGAAGCGCTATTACTGAATTTTGTACTTCCATTCGAGACAACCAATTTATTATTTCCTTGGTCGCTGGATTGTCCATTGATACGATTGAACAAATGTTAAAAAGATCACAACCGATAGCGCGTACGATGCCGAACACATCATCTACGATTGGTTTGGGCGCAACGGGCCTAGCCTTCTCTGCATCAGTAAATAACTCACAAAAACAGATGGCTCGAGACATGTTTGGGGCTGTTGGTTTAGTTATTTCCTTAGAAGAAAGAATGTTAAATCTTGTTACTGGATTGTCGGGTTCTGGTCCCGCATACGTATATTACCTAATGGAAGCCATGATTTCTGCCGGTGTAGCTGGTGGTTTATCCGAAGAAGATTCGCAAGCTTTCGTATTACAAACTGTGTTGGGCGCTGCTCAAATGGTGAAAAATACAGGTGAAAGTCCTGCTGAATTGCGAGCCAAGGTTACTTCACCCAATGGTACGACGTTCGCCGCAATCCGTTTGTTGGAGCAAAATCAGTTTCGTGAAATGATGATGAAGGCAATTGCTCACGCAACAGACAGAGCCAATGAGCTTGGTAACGAAATAGCCATCGCAGCACTGCAGAGTGCAGCGACGAAAGAAACGTCCCTGTAGTTAAGTCGTAATTTTAGGAATACAAATCTTAATTGTAAAGGTGGTATACGTTGCTAATGATTTACGACAAGCAATCATACTGCGTTGCGTGGTATAGGTGTTTCGACGAGTCGGCTGATTTCAATAAGCGAGCAATGGGAATTGCTGTTGGTTTAACCGTCGGAAGTTGGACAGAATTGCCAGAGTTACGAAAAAAAACGATGGAAAAACATTTAGGTCGTGTTGTCTCAATTGAAGTCCATGAGCCAGAGCATGATTCATCGCCATCATCTATTGCATCTATGAGATTCGCGGATATTAAGATTGCTTATCCGGATATTAATTTTAGCGCCGATTTACCAGCATTAATTGTTACAATTTTTGGGAAATTATCGATGGATGGGAAAATTAAGCTGATAGATATCGAGTTCTCAACCGACTTTGAACAACATTTTGCTGGTCCGAAGTTTGGAGTTCATGGGGTCAGATCGTTGCTACAAGTGTATGATCGTCCACTTCTAATGAGCATTTTTAAATCTGTTATCGGATATGAACTTCCCGAATTACGAGAACAATTTTACCAACAGGCACTTGGCGGCGTAGATTTGATTAAGGACGACGAGATTTTATTTGAGAATCCATTGACTCCGATTGAGCGCAGAGTTGAGGTATGTATGAAAGCAGCTATGATAGCAGAACAACAAACGGGTCAAAAGCTACTATATGCTGTGAATATAACTGGACACACATCACAATTGGTCGAGCAAGCCAAGAAGGCCATTGCAGTTGGAGCGAACGCGCTACTATTCAACGTATTTGCTTACGGTTTAGACGTATTACAGCAACTTGCTGAACACCCTGAGATTCAAGTTCCTATTGCAGCGCATCCCGCTTTCGCAGGAGCAATGTATCCTTCCCCGTTTTATGGTATTGCACCACAGCTCTTGATGGGTAAGTTACTGCGACTTGTTGGTGCAGACCTAGTTTTGTTTCCTTCTCCCTACGGCTCTGTCACCATGCCAAAGCATGAAACACTAGCCATTGCCGAACAATTACGAACAACAGAAAACACGCGACGAAAACCCGTCTTCCCCGTTCCATCGGCAGGGATCCACCCAGGTCTCGTCCCCATGCTAATCGAAGATTTTGGCCTTGAGTCCGTCGTAAATGCTGGTGGTGGAATTCACGGACATCCACTAGGGACTGCTTCGGGTGGCCGAGCCTTCCGAGAAGCCATTCAAGCGACATTGGATGGGATTTCTCTTCATACATATGCAGACCAAACAGGGCATGAAGCTTTGCGTGAGGCCTTGCGCATTTGGGGAGCGAGATCATGAACTCTATGAAGCAACCCATTATATTCTGTGATTTTGATGGAACCATCACATTGAGCGATAACATCATTACAATAGTTCGCCATTATGATGTCACGGGATGGAGAAAAATCGTGGAGGACACGATGAATCAACGCATAAGCATACGCCAAGGCGTTGGTGATTTATTTTCTTTGTTCCCCGTTTCAATGAAGAATGACATAGTTGACTATGTGCTTACTACAGCAGAGATTCGAGCGGGGTTTCTCCAATTATTGCAACATTGCAAAAAATCACGCATTCCTTTCAAGATAACTAGCGGAGGCATCGATTTTTTTCTAAAGCCGATGCTCCAAGGTTATCCAGTGGAAGATAGAGATATTTATTGTAATTCAGCCGATTTTAGTGAGGAGAACATAAAGATTGTATGGCAACACACTTGTGACAAGAGCTGTGATAACGATTGTGGATTATGTAAAGCATCGATCATCCGTTCTTTTCCTCGTGAACAATATCATGCCATTCTCATTGGGGACAGTTTAACCGACTTTGCAGCTGCTCATTTGGCAGATACCATTTTTGCCAGGTCCCACTTAGCGACTCGTTGCAAAGAGTTGGGAATGCCATATTATCATTTTGAGACATTCTTTGACGTTCTTGAAGTGTTGAAACACCAATATAACCAGGAGGATAAATAATGACCATCACATTAGAACATCGTATGGCAGCTTTGGCTGAATTGAGTTCTATCAAACAAAATTTTGCCGAGCGAGGTTGGTTTCCAGGAACAAGCGGCAATTTATCGATTCGGATCGGCGAATTTATTCCAGATAATTACCAATTTGCAGTGACATCAAGCGGCAAAGATAAATCTTTAAGCACTCCAGAAGATTTTATTCTGGTGAATGCTTTGGGCAAACCGGTTGAACCAACCAAGCTTAAGCCATCTGCCGAAACACAAATACACTGTGAAATATATCGATTGACAGGATGTGGCGCTGTTTTTCATGTTCATACGGTATTTAATAACATCATTTCAGATTACTTTTCAAATTTGGGTTTCGTCCCTATTGAGAATGTTGAATTGATCAAAGCTTTTCAAATTTGGGATGAAAATGCATCCATCAAGGTTCCCATTCTTCCTAACTATGCAGATATCTCGCGCATTGCGCAGTTGATTGAGATGAGTATTGAACCTCAGATCCCAGGAATTTTATTGCGAAATCACGGTATTTATGCTTGGGGGGCTAATGCTTTTGAGGCAAAAAGGCATCTTGAAGCCTTCGAATTTTTATTTGAACATCGTTATCGGTTATTACTATTGACCAAATAGGAGACCGGTTCTGTTATCTATCCACGATATCGTTCTGTGTGTGTTTTGGCTTCTTCTGGCGTTCTAATTTGGTTTCGATTCCATTCCAGCAAAATTCGATCAATATAACGAAAATGTACTTTTCCAGCAAAAACAGCTTCTTTCAATGCGGTTAAAATCAAAGGTTCCGGGTATCGATCTTGATCAAGCCAATTGACAATCATTTCATATTCCATGGATGAAAGAGGCCGTGCAAATTCACGTTCAAATATGGAAAATAAGTCTTTTCTTCCACTTGTTTCAGTGAAAGGTTGCTTTTTTAATGCATTATCCAACGAATGAACGTTAAATTTATGTAATATGGGTGTTAAGTTGTAACGTTCACCTTGTTTCCCAGTTTCTGCTTCGGTTATTTCTTCAATCTGAATGAATTCATCTCGCACCAATCGTTCAATGGATGCAAAAATTTGTGAAGATGTTACTGACATTCGCTTCGCAAGTTGTTCGGGTGTAGGAAATCCAATGCCGTCATGGACTGAAAAATAGATCAGATGGATAACTAGCATCATCTCAACCTCATTCAATTCCATCCGTGCATAATTCTCTAACAACAGACTTGGAATTTGAATTGTGTTCATCGTTAATCCAGCTAGCATGCCTGCGTGATATGCATCTGCATTTGTCAAAAGATAAACCCTCCCCCATGATCGATTATGGATATAGACGATAAAGTAGACGCGGGAATGGAATGGTTTCACGAACATGTTCCAATCCACAAATCCAAGCAACCGTACGCTCAAGTCCGAGACCAAAACCGGAATGAGGCACCGCGCCATACTTGCGTAAATCAAGATACCAACGGTAAGCATCAAGAGATAAATTGTGTTCTTGGAATCTTTCGCCCATAACGATGGCATCATCGATACGCTGTGATCCACCTATGATTTCACCATATCCCTCAGGGGCAATCAAATCAGCACATAACACCACATCTGGATTGATGGGGTCTGGTTTCATGTAAAAAGCTTTCAACTTTGTAGGATAATGAGTAATAAACACGGGTTTGTCGTATAATTCCGCAATTGCGGTTTCATGTGGAGCGCCAAAATCTTCTCCCCATGCAAATTCAGGAAAACCATGTAGATTTAAAAATTTGACTGCCTCATCGTAAGTAATGCGTGGGAAAGGCGCAATGATGTTCTCTAATTTAGAGACATCACGTTGCAACACCTCAAGTTCAGATCTACAATGTGTAAGTACATTAGCGATGATATAGGAAATGAATGCTTCTTGAATACAAAGATTCTCCTCATGATCAACGAACGCCATTTCAGGCTCCACCATCCAGAATTCAATCAGATGTCGGCGTGTCTTTGATTTTTCAGCACGGAAAGTAGGTCCGAACGAATAAACTTTGCCTAGTGCCATTGCTGCTGCTTCCATATACAATTGTCCGCTTTGTGTCAAGAATGCGTCTTCATCAAAGTATTTTGTCGAAAAAAGATTTGTAGTGCCTTCAGCAGAAGTTGGTGTCAAAATCGGAGCATCCACTTGTGTGAATCCTCTTAGATCAAAAAACTCACGTATTGCGTGCTTCAATTGAGCTCGAATCACAAGGACCGCTCGCTGTCGAGGGGAACGTAACCATAGATGACGATGATCCATTAAGAAATCAACGCCATGCTCTTTAGGAGTGATTGGATAATCATCGGTTAGATGGATAACTTCGACATTTGAGAGTAATAATTCAAAGCCTTGAGGAGATCTCGGGTCTTCCCTTACCGTGCCCGTCACCCAAATGGAAGATTCCTGCGTAAGTTTTTCTGCAGTATTCCACAAGGATTCACCTTGCTCATGTTTGGTCAGAACAGCTTGGATAAAACCTGTGCCATCACGAAGTTGAAGAAACAGAATTTTACCGCTCGAACGCTTTCGCTGGACCCAGCAACCAATTCTGATTTCATGCCCAATCTGTGTTTGGGATGTTGCCTCGCGTATTGTTATTTGTTTCACATTATCCCCCTACTTTGCTACCTAAGTTTGTTTCTTCATTAAGTTGTATGTATCTCGAGCAATAATGAGTTCTTCATTGGTTGGTATAACCAAAACTTCTATCGTTGAGCTCGTTGACGAAATACGGCGTTCCGCATTGGATGGTTGATCATTTAGAATTGGATCTAGCTTAACTCCTACAAAAGTCAGTTGATTGCAAATTTTTTCTCTTAATAACGCGACATTCTCTCCTATTCCAGCTGTGAATACAAGCACATCCAATCCATTCATTGCTGCAATATAGGAGCCAATATATTTACGCAATCGGTATTCAAACATGTCAAAAGCAAGTTGAGCATTTGCATTCCCTTCGTTCATCGCTTGTAAGATTTCTCTCATGTCACTGGAAAACCCCGAAATTGCGATTAAGCCGCTGTGTTTGTTCAACATCGAGTTCACTTCACCAATCGTTAATTCTTCTTTGCCCATCACGAACGGAACTATCGCAGGATCCAAATCGCCACAACGTGTCCCCATCATCAAACCTTCTAAAGGGGTCATACCCATCGAAGTGTCTGTTGAAATTCCCTCTTTCACCGCCGCTACACTTGCTCCATTACCGATGTGACAAGTAATCATCTTTAATTCTTCAAGGGGTCGATTTAGAAATGCAGATGCTCGTTGACTAACATACATATGAGACGTGCCATGAAAACCATATTTTCGAATTTTATGTCTTTTGTACAACGTGAGTGGGATCGGATACAAATAGGTATGAGGAGCCATTGTTTGGTGAAAAGCAGTATCAAAAACAACCGCTTGTGGAATGAGAGGTAAATTGGATTCCACAGCTTGAATTCCGATTAAGTGAGCTGGGTTATGCAGTGGTGCCAAGTCATACAGGCGACGGATTTCCTGTTTCACCTCGTTCGTCACGATAACGGATTGACGAAAAGTCTCTCCCCCATGGACAACACGGTGACCAACAGCATCGATCTCTTCGATTGATGAGAGTACGCCCAATTGTTTGTTCGTGAGCATTGTTAATACCGTACGAACTGCATCCGTGTGGTCTAAAATTTCTTTAACCTGTTTTGTCTCTGGTTTATCCTTCACTTCAAGAGTGAAGATGGCCGAATCCATGCCGATTCGTTCAACTTTGCCTAAAGCAAGCACGGTTTCATCCAACATGTCGAAAAGTTGGAATTTTAATGATGAACTCCCTGCGTTAATAACCAATATGTTCATATTCTATCACCATCTTCATCATATCGAAAGAAACCAGAACCCGTTTTTGTTCCAAGTTGTCCTGCACGAACCAATTTTCTTAATAATACAGCTGGGCGATACTTCATGTCTCCGTAGTCCCGAAACATTCGTTCCAACGTTGCCAGTACAGAATCAAGTCCAAATCGATCAGCCATTTCGAGAGGACCATGACGGAAACCGTACCCTATTCTCATTGCTTTATCGATATCTTCTGCTGATGCAACACCTTCCGCCAGAACGTGTAATGCTTCATTAATGATTATGCTGATTAATCGTGTTGTTACATAACCAGGAGATTCATATACAAGTATGCCTGTTTTTTCGAGGGCGTGCTCTACAAACTGTTTCACTTGATTGTAGGTTTGATCCGATGTTTGCAGGCCGCGTACGATTTCAACGACATCAATATTTGATACTGGGAAAATAAAATGTATTCCAATAACACGTTCAGGATGTAAAACAGCACGAGCAATTTCAGTTATGGACAACGTTGAAGTATTGCTTGCAATCACAACTTCGGAATGACAAAGACGTCCCATTTGTTCTAGTATATTTTTCTTGCTTTCTAAATCTTCTACGATTGCTTCGATAATAAGGTCACATTCTTTTAGTTCAAAAAGTTCTCCTGCCTTTTGAATTCTTGACAATATCGTTTTTTTCTCTGATTCGGTGATTGCCCATTTTTCAATTTGTTTATCTAGACTCAATTCAATCATTCTGCGTCCGGCATCAACATTGTCTTGATTTTTGTCTATAATATAAACATCCAATCCGTTTTTCGCAAGCATTTCACTTATGGCTTGTCCCATCGTACCTGCCCCGATAACGCCCACTTTCTTCCAAAACATACATAGACCACCCTTTATGTAGAACTGTGCTTCGGAGGCATGAGCAACCATTATGCCATGCCAACCGAAGCGTATTCGTTCCTATTTTATAATGAATCACCTTGTAAATTCGTTTGACAAATTGTACGGAATCGCTCACCACTCATACTCTCTTCTTGCAAAAGAAATTGTAGTACTTGTTCAAACATACTACGGCTATCCGACAGAAATTGCGTCGTTTTTTGCAACAAACCATGGAGTATTTCACTATTAACTTGATTAAATTCTTCTCTCGTTAACATCTTTGAATCAATAATTCCCAGTTTCGTCAAACCACACTCCATCATGGTATGAACCAAGCCTACTGCTTGTTCAAAGTCATGTCTAGACCCTGTGCTGCGTTCACCAAATATAAGTTCCTCAGCAGCAGCACCACCCAGAGAAATCATAATTTGTTCTTCTAAATGTGACTTAGAATAAATATATTGGTCTGACTGTGGATGGTGTCGCACATAACCGAGGGCTTGTCCACGCGGTTTTAAAGTGATTTGTGATACTGAGCCAGGACGAACCCATTCTGCAATGATAGCATGTCCCAGTTCGTGTACGGCTACTCTTCTGCGTTCTTCAATTGCGGTGGTTCGGTCGGTCTGCTCGCCCATCATCACTTTATCAATGGCCATCTGCAAATGATTTTCCAAAATATTGTCACTTCCGTCACGCAATGCATAAATTGCAGCTTCGTTCGTTACATTCTCCAACTGTGCTCCCGAGAAACCGAATGTTTGCTGTGCTATTCGTTCGATGCATGTTTCATCGACGATAGGTTTATTGCGCATATGCAATGTTAAGATGTGTTTTCGACCTGTTAAATCTGGCAAATCCAACTGAACATGGCGATCAAATCTGCCCGGTCGCAAAAGAGCGGAATCCAACATATCTTTACGGTTTGTCGCAGCAATCAATAAAATTCTAGGATGATGTGAAGCGTGAATGCCATCCATTTCTGTTAATAGCTGATTTAACGTTTGATCATATTCTTTTTGTTGCCCATGTTCACGCTTACCACCAATAACATCGATTTCGTCGATAAAAATAATAGCATTCTCTTTATTTTCTTTCTGTGATCTTTGCTTTGCTTCTTTAAATATATCACGAATTCGAGATGCACCAACGCCAACATACATTTCTACAAATTCTGAACCTGAAGCACTGACAAAAACACTATTTGTGTAGTGTGCAGCTGCTTTAGCCATCAGGGTTTTTCCCGTTCCTGGAGGTCCTGTTAGCAAAATTCCTTTCAATGGTCGTATACCCAGTTTAGTTGTGAGTTCAGGTTTTACAAGAAAATGTAACGCTTCAATCAACTCGTGCTTTGCCCGTTCTTGGCCTCCAATTTCATCGAAAGTGAAATATGCAGGTAATTTAGAATTGATTTTTTGATTCGTTCGCAAAGAAAAACCTTCTCCTGTGCGGAGTCGATTCATAACATACAATGAAGTTACAATGATTACTATCAAAAGTAAAGGGATGATATTTAAACCAATGAACAATAAAAATGCAAACAAAACAGGGACAAACCCCATTACGATTTCCTTGCCATATTTACTCACGGTTCCACACCTCCATCATCTCAGGATCACGAGCGATGATGATGTATTTTTGATTAGATCCATCACTTAGCGAGATGTACAAGTTCTTATTATCTAACTCTGTACGAACATCAATTTGTTGGGCATCTGCCATCTCACCAAGTCGTTCGGGAATGTTGGCATAATTTTTTGTGTCCATAGCTTGGGCAACATCAAACAAAGCGAGAGACCACCATGCATCCAATTTTTCATTTGAATTATCTTGAAACTCAATTGAAACATCGTGATTCTTAAGTTTTGCATGAATGATATCTGAAATATGATGATATGATTTTTGCAAGCTCGTTCCACGTTTTAGAGTAATTTGAACATTCGCAGTTTGTTGTTTCACTTGCAATGAAATGCCTGAAACCGCATCTAATTTTGAAACTTCGCGCACAATGGGTTTCTCGAGCATGAAAGAATGATAAGTGTACCAGCCGCCAAAAAGCAAAGCTGATGAGATGAAAACTGTGAATAACATCGGTAAGAGACGAATTTTCATATTCGTCCTCCCCTTTCTATCAGTTGAATGATACATCAAAGTATATCATAGTTGATAGATCCAACACCGATGTAAAGGTTGGAAACGATTTAGCGAAGTTGTTTTGCTAAACGATAAGTTTCAATTTTTACACCATCCGTAAAACGAAAAAATTCATAGTATTGACGGTTGATTCCCTCGTTATCAAGTTTTGTCAAAAAAACTTCCCATACGTATTCCTCACCTAACTTACCGGGCACAATCCGATGAATACGTCTAGTCGAATCCTCAGACATGACAGTTGCCCTTATTTGATCTTTGGAGACCGCATCGTTCATTGCAATCATATAATGTCCATTTTGCCAAATCCAAACCGCAACTTTCCCACGCATCGGATCCGTGCCAAATACGATTGCATAGGGCTTGTCTCCTATATAACGCTCTATCGCGGTAATATTTTTTAAATTTAACTGTTCCAAGGCTTTATTTTGCGCTTCTTTCAAATGATACCAATAAGAAGACTGAATTGTATCGTAATAACGCAATCCTAAAATCACACATCCGAGCACGAACATAATGATTGTTGTAATGATCAATTTTCTTATCTGTTGGAATGTTCGCTGACTTGAACCATTTCGCGCCATACATTTAACCTCGAATTCGCAAAATAGCTTGGTTGGCTTCAAAAATGATTCGTTCTTCATCCATCGTTTGGCATATGCCGTTTCTCACAAGTGCTTCGCCATCCACCCACACGTCTGTAACATCGCTAGCTGTGCCACTATATACGACATGCGAAAGTAAATCTGCTGCAGGTTGAAAATGAGGGGCATTCAAGTTAATGGCTATAAGATCTGCCTTCATCCCAACTTGTATCATTCCTACATCAGACATCCACAAAGAACGAGCACCATCCCTTGTACCCATGCGTATTGCTTCAGCAGCGGGGATAACGGTAGGGTCTCCGGTTATACCTTTATGTATTAGGGCCGTCAATCGCATTTCCTCAAACATGTCTAAATTATTATTGCTCGCAGCACTGTCGGTGCCTAGTGAAACCGTAATTCCAGCTTCAAGCAACGCTGGCAATCTTGCAATGCCACTCGCTAATTTTAGGTTGCTGCCCGGGTTATGAGAAACGCTTACTCTATGTTTAGCTAAGATCGAAATTTCATTGTCATCAAGGTGTACACCATGAGCAATAAGGCACGGTCTAGAAAAAACTCCGAGTTTCATCATATGCTCCACGGGTCGCAATCCATATACGGATTCATGCTCATGGACCTCTCTTAGCGTTTCAGATAAATGTGTATGAATTGGCAATTGAAGATCATGGGCCGCGTCAACAATTTTTTGGATGTAATTCGGTGGACACGTGTATGGAGCATGCGGTGCCATCGCCGTTGTAATTCTTCCGTTCGCCGCTCCATGCCACGTTTTGGCAAACTGAATGGCTTCCGTAAGTTTCGCAGCTTGGAGTTGATCGGAGCATAAACCAATAATTCCTCTACACAAACAAGCTCGCATCCCAGTTTCCTCAACCGCTTGTGCTACGACGTCCATGTGGTCATACATATCCATGAAAGTAGTAGTTCCGCCTTTTACCATTTCAAGAATTGCCAACATCGTACCTGAACGGACATCTTCTGCCTTAAATTTGTTCTCTAACGGCCACATGTAGTCTTGAAGCCAAGTTTGTAAACTCACATCATCCTTTATTCCTCGCAGAAGCGACATTGCTGCATGACCATGTGTATTCACAAGACCCGGCATGAATAACTTGTCTCGACCATCTATAATTTCATCATCAGGAAGTGTATTCCAAGGATCCGTGCCCGCATAAATAATCTGACTGCCTAGAATAACAATGGTCCCTTGAAGTATAACGAAATCCTCGGTAGCAGGTACAACGCTAATAAATTTACAATTATTGATTATAATGTGTTTCATTGCGCTTCTTCACTCACTTTTCCGCGGTGCAGATAATAGGCTAGACTTTGCAGTTCAATTGTAAAATCAGCATAATGAACTTTGACACTCGGTGGGACTTTAATGATCGATGGCGCAAAATTTAATATACCTTTCACTCCAGCAGCAACAAACTGATCGGCTACTTTCTGGGCTTCCATCGCAGGAACAGTGATAATTCCTATTTTTATTTTTAAATTTCTTACAGTGTCCACGAGTTCAGACATTGGTTTGACAGTCAATTGATTGACTTGTTCGCCTATTCGCATGGGGCTCTCATCGAATAAAGCAGCGATCCTCATGTTGTCTTGCAAATAAAAATTATAATTACATAGTGCATGACCTAGATTACCTGCCCCAACAAGTCCGACTGGAATTTCTTGATCCAGTTTTAGAATACTACGGATTTTTTCAATTAAATAATAGACATTGTAACCGATTCCTTTCTTTCCGAACTCACCAAAATAAGCTAAATCTTTACGGATTTGTGCTGGATTTAAATCTAATCTTTTTCCCAAATCTTGAGATGAGACCGTTAAAACATCTATCTTATTCAATTCATTCAAGTACCTTAAATACATTGGCAATCGACGAACAACAGCTTCGGATATTTTTGGATATTTCATTACTCGTTACTCCCCTCTCGCCTCTGTTGTATCTGTTAGCCATTGTTGCATGCGCGATGGAATATCTTCAACCTTCAGAAATTCGATTCGAGGATCAGGTAATGATTGTAAAAAATGTTTCCCATAGGACGTTTCAACCACTCTTGTGTCATAAATGATCACGATCCCGCGATCTGACGAAGTGCGAACAAGCCTGCCGAAACCTTGTTTAAATCGTATTACAGCCTGCGGCACAGATAAAGTTACGAACGGATTTTGATGTTTTGCCCTTAAAAATTCGCTTTTTGCTTCAACGATGGGATGATTAGGTGGCTGAAATGGAAGCCTTACGATAGCAAGACACGTTAATGCATCCCCCGGTATATCTACACCTTCCCAGAACGAGCTTGTCCCAAGCAACACCGCATGCTTTGTTTGCATAAATAACCTCGTTAACTTCGAACGGTTACTGCTTTCAACACCTTGTCCAAGTATAGATATCCCTAATGGCCGCAACGCTTCTTTCAACAAAGTATGTGTTTCTTTTAGCATTTTGTATGAAGTGAATAATACCAACATACGTCCACCAGTAATAACCGCGGCTTTACACAATGAATCCACAAGTCTTTCGACAAAGATTGTTTCTGTGTGGGCACCCTTTACTTTCGGGAAATCCTGAGGAATGAGAACAAGTGCTTGATCATGATATCGAAAAGGTGATTGTAATTGAATGGAACGCACTTTCCCATCGGATTGAACAACATCGTCTTGATGATGTAGACCCATTTGATTCAGAACATGCTGGAATGATTTCTCTACTGTCAACGTTGCGGATGTAAGTATAACTGCTTCTTTGCGATTCCAAAAGTAATTTTGCATCATTTGGGACACATCAATTGGTGCGGCAAAAAGTTTAATTGACTTTAGTCTTGCCGTCATGTTGGCTTCAATCCAGTACACTGTATTGGGTTCGCTAAGCTTAATGATATGTCTTAGTTTATCTCGTGTTTCTTGAACGTCCTTGAGCGTACCGTTGAGGTCCGTGAGGATACTTTCAAAGTTATAATCATCGTTATGTTCCTTGAGTTCACTAATCATTGTATCCAAAATTTTTAATATTTCTGTTACTAATGTATACACATTGTCTTCTACAATCGTATACTGGTCCCAATGTGTAGGCGGTTGATCTCTTTTGATCCGGATGCTGATCGTGTTGCTATCCATTGTAAGTTTATGTCGTTGGGCAATCAAACCCGTAAAAATGATTTCAAATAATTCATCCCATGCTTCTTTAGCTTTTACAATCTTTGAATACAAAGTAAAAAAGTGTTCAACCCATGATTCGGATGAAATTGAGACATTCCCCTGTAAGAGACGATTTAATAGAGGTAACTGTCCTGTTTGACTGTCTTTAAATAACTTCATCAACGGAGAAACCATCGAAAAATATGAAATCTCAACCCCAAAATGTTGGATCGCGACATCTTCAAAATGGTGCGCTTCATCAACGATGAGACGTTCGTAGGAAGGAAGAACACGGTGCTCGGCTAATGCATCTGTAAATAACAAAGAATGATTCGTAACAACAATATCAGCCTCACTCGCATTGTTACGAGCTCTATGGTAGAAACACTTGCGAAACCAAGGGCAAGAACGATTTAAACAAGAATCGGCATCCGATGCTACATGTTTCCAGAAATCATTCCCGGATTGACCTAAGTTTAATTCTTCTTCATTACCTGTAACTGTTTCACTTAACCAAATTAAAAACTGTGCCGCAATAAAGCGATCTTCACGTTCATTCAAAAACTCTTGGAGGTTGACTTTGTTTTCAAATTTACGTAAACACAAATAATGGCTTCTGCCTTTAAGAACAGCTGAACGAAATGGAACAGGAGTTACATTTTGCAGCATTGGCAATTCCTTGGATTGAAGCTGATCCTGTAAATTGATCGTGTGCGTACTGATCATTATTTTTTCATTATTTTTTCGAGCGGTATATATGGCCGGAATGAGATACCCTAGTGACTTTCCAGTTCCAGTGCCGGCCTCAATGATCAAATGTTGGTTATTTTCCAGTGCTTGATAAACTTCTTGCATCATACGTATTTGTGAAACTCGCTCTTCATACTTCGGTAAAGATTGTTTCATTTCATGAATCACGTCGTCGGTGAACGATTCAAAAGGTTGTAAGTTTGACTTTTCAGTAACGCCATTCAATCCTTTTGAATCTTCTAAACCCCAATCATCCACATTCAACACCAATTGTCGATATGTAGTCTGCGTAGGTATTTGGAAAAAATCCGGTTCGGTCTCGCGCTTTTGCTTAATAAATTCTAAAAACCAAGCAATGTCTGTTGAATTTGAATGGGGTTGTGAAAATAAATAGCAGAGTCGTTGTAAAATAATCAGCGGCAAATGAGATAATTTTTCAACACATTGTAACCATATCATTGCAGTTGCCCTTGCATCGAATGCAGCATGGTGAGGTTGGTCATGGGGAATATTCATTATTGAAGTAACATATGAAAGTTGATAGCTCATCAATGTGGGAAATAACACCCGCACCCAATCCATTGTGTCTAATACACGCCCTTGGTAGGTTGAATATCCGCAATCCATAAGAGCACGTTGCAAAAACTTAAGATCAAATGAAATATTGTGACCAACGAGCACTGCATCCGACAGCAAGGGTACCATAGTAACAATAACATCATCTAATTGTGGTGCCGTTGCAACCAATTCGTTAGTAATTCCTGTCAACTTTTGAATAAATGGAGGAATAATTCCAATGGGTTTGATAAAAGAAGTGTATGTTTGTGTAATGATGTTGTCATCAATAATAACGAGACCAACTTGGATTATTTCATCTTTCCCAGGTTGGTCACCTGTCGTTTCAAAATCCAAAACTGCATATTTCATACGTGATTCCTTTCGGCCTGCGGTCTAAACTTGACATAAGCATATCAAACCCAAAGCACAAATGGAAATGTGTTATTCTTGTAAATGATTGATTTGTTGGCTTAACTTTATACACAATGATAAATAAATACGGGCGGGAGCATAGTTCGGAAACTCAGCAATAACAAATTTAAATTGCTCCGAAGCTTCTTGAAACATAAGCAATTTAAAATATCCTTCTCCCTTTTGGTAGTGCGCACTTTGTTCGGGGAGTCCGTCATGACTTGGATATTTTTTTACAGAATCAAGCACAGTGGATTCAACACAGTCTTCCGCATCATGTTGCAATTGAAATGATAAAGACATCTTCTCTTCGAATGTTAGCCAACCTTCAATACACTCATTGCTAATTTCTCGAAGTGTTAACCACTGGTGTAACAACTTTTGTTTTTCGTTTGCAAGGGCATTCGGGTACGCTTCCAAAATATGATCAAGCGCCTCATTCATGGTTCGGAACAAATGATCAAACATTGTGCCTCCCACCTTTGCGAATCAAATGACGATAAAATCGTAACATCATTTTTTGCGCAGAGATGGCTTTTCATACTGGAAAATCATTAATTACGAATTATTTTGTAATGGTGGAATAAACTTCATTGTGCGTGAGTTGTTTTATTCGATTATGTTCATCCATAATGGCAACTTTCGAATGTAATTTTTTTGCATCTTCATCTTGCAACATAGTGTAAGAAATTATAATGATGACATCCCCTGGTTGGACCAACCGTGCTGCGGGACCGTTAAGGCAAATCATACCTGATCCTCGTGGTCCAGGGATAACATAGGTCTCTAACCTAGCACCATTCGTTTTATTAACAACTTGAACTTTCTCATTCGTCCAAATATCCACTTGATCCATGAGGTCTTCATCAATGGTAATACTACCAACGTAATTCAAATTGGCTTCGGTAACGGTTGCTCCGTGAATTTTCGATTTCATCATTGTTCGAAACATTCACTACACCTCCAAGTTTTTTCTACGGTTATAAAAAATACGATTATCAATCAATCGAGTGTTACCAAATTTTACTGCCAAGCCTACAATTATAGCCTCTTGAACTGAAACAGGTCCATCCATCGTTTGCAAATTCGGATAACTCAGTACCTCAGCATATTCAATGATTCCACACGAGTTTTCATTGATCATTTTCTTTATATTTTGTTCCAGTTGTATAGCATTCATGTGAGGATTTTGTTTCATCCAGACGTCTAACTGTTGTAAAGTTCGATAAAGTATAGAAGCTTGCATTCGTTCATCATTTGATAAATACACGTTGCGTGAACTTTTAGCCAAACCATCTTCCTCACGAATGGTTTGACATGGCACAATCTTAACATTCAAATTTAAGTCATATACCATTTGTTCGATGACAGCTACTTGTTGAGCGTCTTTCAGACCAAAATATGCCAAAGTAGGTTGAATGATTTGAAATAATTTTAATACAACAGTAGCAACACCATCAAAATGACCGATGCGTGTCGTTCCACACATACGTTCTGTAATCTCATGAACACATACTTTCGTACGCAAGTTATTGGGATACATTTCTTCTGTGGTCGGGAGGAAAACAACATCAACACCCGCCTGTTCCATCATCTCCAAATCGCGCGACTCATTTCGTGGGTAACGCTTGAAATCTTCGTTCGGACCAAATTGCAATGGATTCACAAAAACACTCATCACCGTGACGTCTGTTTCCAACTTTGATTGCTGAACCAGAGATAGGTGACCTTCATGCAAATAACCCATTGTGGGAATAAAACCAATCGATTGGTTACCCCTATGCGAAGATAAGAAAGACTTATAATCTTTAATTGTTCGACAAATCAACATTTCCCTCTAATCCCCCTGCAGTTAATCGCTATCAGTTCCATATAACTGATGAAGTAATTCTGTCGAATGGAATGTGTTTTCACTTGTTGGGAACGTTCTTGTCTTTACTTCTGAAACATAACTTTCAATAGCTTGCTTCATTGCTTTTCCAACATCTGCGTAATTTTTTACAAATTTTTTCTTATTAGACTCGAGGCTGTAATTCACAACATCATGATAAACGAGCACTTGTCCATCACAATTTAGACCAGAACCTATCCCAATCGTTGGAATTGTGAGACGATCTGTAATCAATGATGCCAACTCATCCGTCACAAGTTCTAAAACGATCGCAAATACACCCGATTCTTCAAGTCGCAATGCATCTTCCATTATTTTTTTGGCGTTCTTGACGTCTTTCCCCTGAACTTTATAACCACCAATCGCAAGTACGGATTGCGGTGTTAAGCCAAGATGACCCATAACGGGGATACCCGCACGAGCAGCTATATTTACAGCGGGAATGACCTCTGCTCCGCCTTCAAGTTTTACTGCATGTGCCCCGCCTTCTTGGATAATTCTTGCCATATTGCGCAAGGTGGAGTCTCCACTTCCGTGATAAGTGGCAAAAGGCATGTCAGTAACTACGAATGGCGTATGAACAGCTCTCGTTACAAGTTCTGTATGATATATCATTTGGTCTAATGACACGGCCACAGTCGTATTTAGCCCTTGAACCACATTCGCTAAAGAATCTCCCACCAATATGATATCGACCCCAGCAGCTTCAGCAATTTTGGCAGATGGATAGTCATAAGCCGTAATCATACAGATTGGATCACCTTGCGATTTCATCATTCTTAAGCGAGTAGTCGTCATCGGTTTGTTTAGATGGCGGGGTTCATTCACAATCGATCCCTCCTATGAAAAAGGTTGACTACAATATATCATGTCAAGTCACCGGAGTACAGCGTATGTAACACTCCTGAGTGATCCTTGACGAGCAATGCTCCGCTTTCTGTAATTCCTTCAGCGAATCCATGGATTTCTCCGTGTGGCGCATTAACCGATACATCTCTATATAAGCTTGAAGTTAATGCTTCCCATAATCTAAGAATCGGAGAGAACCCCTCAATACTATATACTGTATAAAGAGATTTAAATTGTTTAAAAAATTCGCAAATTATTTTCTCTCTTGACACTTCTTGACCTATTGCCATTTTTAGTGACGTTGCCTTCGATTGCAAGTCATCAACAAAATCTTCTTTGTTGTGGTTTACATTGATTCCCACCCCAGCTATCATGGACTTCACAGAATCTGCTTCAGCCAATGTATCGACTAAAATTCCGCTTACTTTCCGACCAGCAATTAAAATATCATTCGGCCACTTAATTGTTGCCTGAATACCTAACTCTATGCGAATCGTCCGGCATAAAGCGACGGCGATCAATAAAGTCATCTGGGGTGCAACAACCAATGACACTTGTGGAAATATGAGAAAACTCATATATATCCCTTTGTATGGTAAGGAAAGCCACTGTCGCCCGCGTCTACCTTTGCCTGCAAGTTGTCGTTCTGCGACAATAACTGTGCCTTCCACTGAACCGGATAACAAAGCTTCGTGCGCCACGGTTTGTGTCGATTCAACAACTTCATAATAATGAAATGTATTACTGAATACGGAGTCCTTGGAACATTGGATCAATTCCTCAATTTTCAAAAGTTTGGGACCATCAATAAGTTTGTACCCCAGCTTTGGTATAGATTCAATATGATATCCAGATGTCTTTAGGCGATGAATTCGTTTCCATATTGCTGTTCTGCTGATCCCGAGTATTTGGCTTAAATAAACTCCTGATATAAATTCGCCTTGATGGTCATGAAAAACAGCCAATAATTTGTCATTCATCCGTTCACATCGGATCCTTCCTGTTCTGTTTGTAAGTTGCAAAGTTCTAAAGCTCTTTTTTGTAAAAAAATGGATTCATTCTGCACCATTCCACTTGCAGTTTCGTAGAGTAAACGATGAAGTATACGTTGTAACCACGGACCTCCTTGACGCCCCGTTATGCTCATCAAAATTACACCATCAATGTTTAATTGTTTTAATTCCGTTACTTGCATCTTGGAAGTCCATTCGCTTCCATTTTGAACATAAGGCGTAATCCAGGAGTCATTCGTATAAGAAAAACAATGGGTCGCAATCGTTAACCAGTCATACCCTGTCTTATAACCAAAACGCAACATGGCTGTAATCCATTCATTTCTTAATTCATTATGTTGAGCACGTCTCAATAAGTTATGGACCCCTAAAATTTTCGCAATATGCTGAAGAACTGAATTCGGCATTCGCAGTGCGCGACCATTCACATACAATTCTTGGTCGTGAAGATCCATACTTATAAACCATACTGTCCAACGGTGCACGGGATGTTCTAGTTGCCCAATCTTTGATAAATTAACGTTGGACACATTGTCCGTCAATTGCATATATTTCGAAATGGTCAAAGGCTCCTTAGCCCACATTAACAAATTCGATTGTTGTAGTAGTTGCAATGCTCGATATGGACTTGTACCGCGTATCATTCGATCTAATTCAGCATATACACGTTCCATCGCAATCGCGCTCAAGCCCTTCGCACAATGAATCACTTGATCCCAAGTGGTTTTTTCCACAGTCAAGTTATATTCTGCTGCAATCCGAATACAACGCAACATGCGAAGTGCATCCTCACGAAACCGTTCTGCAGCATTCCCAACCGCTCGAAGTCTTTTTTCAAGCAGATCAGTCATACCACCAAAAGGATCAATAAGAATCCCACTGAGACCTAATGCCATCGCATTTACAGTGAAATCCCTTCTCTCTAGATCACCAGTAATATCATCGAGAAAAAATACAGCGTCAGGACGTCTACCATCTGTATAATCTGCATCTGCTCGAAAAGTAGTGATTTCATAAAAGTAACCGTCACAAGGCACAGTTAAAGTCCCATGTTGAATTCCTGTTGGTATCGCTTCAGGGAACATTCGCATGATCTGTTCAGGTTTTGCTGATGTAGCGATATCGATATCTTTCACCTGACGACCAAGTGCACTATCACGCACACATCCACCCACAAAAAAAGCCGTAAAACCTGTATCATTGATTCGTTGAAGTAATTTCATTCCTCCTCTGCCCATATCATGATCAAATTCAGAAAGTAATGTCATTCGCAACTCAACACCTGTTCCTTATTGATTACGTTCTGTAATACACGGTAATAAATATCTTCGTACGTTTGGCAAATGATTTCGTTACAAAAGACAGTTTGTGCTCTTCGAATGCATGCTTCATAAAACTTGTGATAAAGCGTGTTGTCTGTCAGCAGCTGGAGTGCATATTCGGCCATAGCGGCAGTATCACCCACGGCTGCTAAATAACCCGTTTCTGCATGAACGACCAACTCGGGTATGCCGCCTGTTCTGGTGCCGATTGTGGGTACTCCGCATGCCATAGCTTCCAAAGCAACCAATCCAAAGCTCTCCTTCTCTGAGGGAAGTAACATTAAATCGGCTACAGAAATTAATTCAGCAACTTCATCTTGTTTACCTAAAAATATAACACTACGCTCCAGTCCCAATTCTTTAACCGTGCTAATTGTTTTTGCCATCTCGGGTCCTTCACCAATAAATATTAGTTTCGATGGAATGTGCGAGTTGATTCGACGAAATATATCCAATACATCGCTCACGCGTTTCACAGGTCTAAAATTGGATATATGCATAAGAATTTTTTCGCCCTGATTTGCAAAATCTAAACGAAAACGCGAACAATCCCTTGGGAAGTAAATTCTTTTGTCAATAAAGTTATATGTTAAATCAATATGTCGTTGAATATGAAGTAATTTTCGCGTTTCGGCGATCAAATCATTAGACACAGCAGTGACTGCATCACTGTTATTGATACCAAGTCGAATTAAGTCACTCATTCCTTCATTCTGAGCTAATATTGTAATATCCGTGCCATGTAAGGTTGTAACGACGCGTAATGGACGTTGTGTCATGCCTTGCGCTAAATAAGCACAAACAGCATGAGGAATAGCATAATGAACATGGAGAATGTCAAGTTTCTGCAGATTGGCAACTTGGGCCATCTTAGAAGATAGTGATAAGTCATATGGAGGATATTTGAACACATGATAATCCATCACTTCGACTTCATGATAGAAAATATTTTTATGGTATCCGTTTAAGCGAAAAGGGATACTGTGGGAGATAAAGTGAATTTGGTGCCCTCGTTCAGCAAGCAATTTACCTAATTCAGTTGCAACAACACCAGAACCACCCAACGAAGGGTAACACGTTATGCCAATATTCAATTTCTTTCTCATAAATGCGCTCCCTCGTTTGCCCTTAAAGTGAACCCACCATGTGCGGGATTTTCGTTGCAAAGCCTTCGGCATACTTCACTCCAAGTGTAGCACCTAGCAAAGCATCTCGGCGTTCAACATTTTCAAGATAACCTTGATTGATCAATGTTGGCACAAGGTTTTCGCCCTCCATGATGAATTGGCTACGGTACGATTCGAGCGCTGCTTGTTTTTGAATATAAACATCAGATACATCAACTGCTAGGTTCGGTTCGTATATATTGTTTATATAATAAAAGTATGTTTTTTGAACGTTCCATGGTGCCCAATCTGCATACAAACGTCTTAGTTTTGCATTAAATATTGCTTCCTGTACTACCTCGCTGCAAGCGATATGATCAGGATGACGATCTTTCCAATAAGGAACACAGACAACTCTAGGCTGACTGCAACGAATTTGTTGCACAATTTGTTCGATCATGACATCAAAATTGCGTAAACCGCGGTCAGGGAACCCTAAACAGGTACGGGTGGAAACGCCGAGAATGTTTGAAGCCAAATTAGCCTCATCTTGACGCGTTTCGACAGTACCGTTGGAAGATAACTCCGCATAAGTCAGATCACATATGCCAATCTGAAATCCAGCAGCGGCCTGTTTGGCAATCGTACCTCCCATACCAATCTCTGCATCGTCAGGATGCGCACCAAATACCAATATATCCAAAGGTTTGATTTCTTGTTTTGTCATTGTGAATCCGCCTCATTCCTGATTGGATTGACGACGTTTCTCCATGCCAAATCTCCCCGTTCTAGGGCTTTGATCAAAATTTCCGCCGTTCCTAGATTCGTCGCTAATGGAATTCCATGCACATCACAAAGTCGTAACAGTGCTGAGATATCAGGTTCATGTGGTTGCGCCATGAGCGGATCACGCAAAAAAATAATCAAATCCATTTCATTCTGAGCAATCATAGCGCCGATTTGCTGATCTCCGCCCAGCGGTCCCGAAAGAAAACGTTGAATACGCAATTGCGTGTTTTCCATAATTCGCATACCTGTAGTTCCTGTGGCATACAACTCATGTTGCGATAAAACATGCTCATATGCAATTGTAAAATCAATCATCTCATTTTTTTTTCGGTCATGAGCGATTAATGAAATTTTCAAGGGAGCCCCTCCGTTAATCCATTAAATGTTCAAATCCATAAATCATGCCATGAAAACTCTCAGATTGACGAATTGCCTTAGCAACGCCAGGCATATACCCTGCTCGGTCAAATGAATCTTGGCGTATGCGAAGTGTTTGTCCGAATGCGCCGAATATGACTTCTTGTTGAGCAAAAACCCCTGGAAGACGAACGCTATGTATTCGAAATCCATGATAATATCCGCCGCGGGAACCTTCTAATACTTCATGCTCTTGTGGGTTGCCTTGCTTAAGTTCTTGACGTACTTGTGATATCATTTCTGCTGTTTTTATTGCAGTACCTGAAGGAGCATCTAATTTTTGATCGCCATGATATTCAATAATCTCAAGATTCGGAAAATATTTTGCTGCTTCTTGGGCAAACCTCATCATTAGCAAAACACCCATCGAAAAATTTGGTGCAATTAATCCACCAATTCCTCGCTCCTTACATAGCTTGTCCAAAATTTGGATGTCGTCAGCTGTAAATCCTGTGGTGCCCATAATGGGCCGCACTCCCATCTCTACAGCACATCTGGCATGCTTATAAGCTAGCTCAGGTTTTGTAAAATCGACAAGAACATCTGCTTGCTTGCGAATAAGTTCTTCATTTAAATCATCACCAATAATAACCCCGCAGGCAGTAAGACCTACGAGTTCACCTACATCAATACCCTTAAAGGAAGGAGATATGGCCGAGACAAGCGTAAAATCCGATTCTCTTAGCACCATTTTAACAACTTCACGTCCCATGCGTCCCCCAGCACCAGCAATGGAAACACGTATCTTCGGTTTCATAACGATTGGTCCTCCCAAATGCGCGTCTTGTGTATAATGTATTTCTTGATCAAAGCTAGCGCAAACTCATGCTTTGGATTGAGTTCTAACAATTCCTGTAATGTTTCAACCGCTTTGTCATAATTATGAATTTCAGCATTCGCGTTCGCTAAAAGCAAATAAGATTTTTCTGAAAGAGGATCTAATTTTATGGCTTCTTGCAACAAAGTGATTGCATTCGGTATTTCGTGATGACCTTGCTGAATCAAATGTTCAGCATCGCGAAAAAAAAACATTGCTTGCAAAATTCGAACCTGATCTTCGTAAGATTGTTTGTGTGGTTTCAATGATTGTGCAAAGCGTGCATGAACAAAAGCTACATCCAATTTATTACTTCTTGCAAAAGTTATAGATAGTTTATAATGTAAATCAGCGTTGAGAGGGTCTTTCTCGATAGCTCTTAGAAACCACTCCGCAGCTTGATCAAAATGTTGATCAAGGATTGATTCATAAGCTCGCTGAATTTCTTCATGACATGTCATTTGATCACCCTCCTTTGTAAATTTTTAATTCACTAGGATGATGATACATCATATTCGATTATTTACATTTATGTGTTGACTCTAGTCCACCGGTTCTTGTCCCGCGTGTTAAATTTTTTCATCACCTCATCGTGAGCTTTCTGCATGTCTAAGTCAAGTGAATTCGCAAAACAAAGAAGAATAAACAAGATGTCCCCCAGTTCATTCTCAATTGAATTATCAACTTCATCCTTCTTCTTAGGTTTTTCACCAAATTGGTGATTTACTTCTCTTGCCAATTCACCGACTTCTTCTGTAATTCTGGCTAACATGGCCAGCGGTGAAAAATAACCTTCTTTAAATTGAGAGATGTATTCATCCACTTCCCGTTGTAATTGGCGCAACGATTTCTCTGTCAATTGTTGTTCACTCCAACAAATTATTTTATACCTATGTTATCGTAAACCTAAAGAGAGTACAAGAAAACAAAGGGATCTATAAATAAAGAAAGACCTTTTGAAGGTCTTTTTGTCAAATTCCTTTATCAAAATCACGTTCATTCTTCACACGTACAATTCCAAATTCAGCATGATATTTGCGCCATGCAACCCAGGAAAGCACAAGTATGATTAACATGCCTATAATGAAGGACCATAGTAACGCATCTGGGGGCTGCGGTGCCACTGGCGCTATTGTCTCATGATCACGGTTTGGGTTTTTTTTGAATATGTCCTTGAGTATATTCTGAAAATCGGGTTCCGTTTGTTTTAAAACATTTACATTTTTTGTTTTGGTTGCATTTTCAATAAAAGTTGATATCGATTCCAATTTTATTGTATCTGAGATGCCATTGGATATAATGATGGCCGATTTTACCATACTGACACGGCTTTTCCACGAGGCAAGAGCATTATTCGTATTTTCTGTATGGTTTTTTTCCACTGATAAGACTACGTTGTGTAAATCCTTCTTCATAGGTTCATAAAAATCAATCCACATGGGCTCATTGTTAAATTCCAATGCGTCGAGAACTAGCCTGGTTCGCACCATCGTTTGAGATATTTTCATCGGATTGGGAGTAACTGCATTCAAAGAATACATCGTTTCGGCAATACTCTGATTTATAGCTTGAACACCTTCTACAGTTGTTAGTCCTTCGTATGATAATTTGGTAGCAAGTATAGCAAGTTGAGTAACTTTTGAACGCATCATGACCCAGTCGCTATTCTTTAGATCTTGGTAAGCCAAATCTGCAATTTTATTTAAATCCTTGATGGTATTTTTTTGCGATTCCGAAACATTAGGTTTTGTGATCGGTTCGTTCTTTACAACGTAATTAGAACTGCATGCTGAAAAAAAAAGGGCAATCAAGATGAACACGGATATAACAACATTTTGTTTGATCTGTTTTTTTGGAAACATTGGACATCCCCCCCATACCAAATCTTATGGAGAGAACATTTACTTTAGACGCATTATTTTTTTGCAAATATTACCCCCAAATAACCGCAAAAAATGCCGAGCAGGCTTAAACTTATGGTCAACAATTGCACATCTGATAATTGATCATACAATGATCGCGGCAAATATGGAAATACATGAAACGAATAATCAATGAAATCATTCGTGAACGTCCATAAGGCAGCTATGGTGACATAAAAAAATCTTAAGCTGAAAAATTTCATGTAAATCAATCCCTGTATAGCCATAAATGAATGGGAAATAACCAGCATCCACTCTTGCCATATGATAGGATCTCCTTGATTTGCACCCCAGAAGATGATAATGACGGCCCATACACCATATTTTACAAGTGTGACTACCGCAAGTGCTTCTATTATGGAACGCAATGATACTGCAATCATGTTTGTCTTTTTAGGGGTATTATTTCGTTGCATCCAATTTCGTTCAATGATGAGAAAGAGCAGGGCAATAACAAAAAACAAACTTGCCGTTGGACTATCAGGGACAAACGGGATGAGCCATGGACTTTTGTTGGTCCATGTATCAACAAGTTGTTGCCGATACCATTCATAACCATAAAGTGTGCCCAGAAGGTTAACCCCGCAAAGAAGCTTCAAAAATGTGGGATGCAACAACATCATGCTTAACATTGATTTGTTAAAAGGTAGCATGTGATCATTCAACTCCTATACTTGATACAATTAAAAAAAACCTAACCTTTGTAATGCAAGAAGGTCAGGTTTTTTTTACATATTATTATAACTTATTCAACCGGTTCTGAAACAGCCTTTTGTTTAGACAACCATGCAGCCAATGCATCCATATCTTCAGGCTTAAGTCCGAGTTGCTCAATATTATAATCATATTGAGGTGCCATGCCACCAATACCATTCTTAATGATATCCATAATTTCTTCTTGTGAATATTTATCCCCAATACCGATCAAGCCTGGTAGTCCACCGCCACCTTTAAGATCAGTGCCATGGCATTGGACACAAGAAGCTTTCATATAAACTTGTTCATAAGCAGGATCATCTTCGGCCATAATTTTAGTGGCTACTGGCGCTGGTGGTTTATCAGACTCTCCACTTTCTTTCATTTCACGCATCTTTTCTTTACGTTCAATGTGTTCAGGCGTTATTCCATTCACTTCAAGTTCATGCTGGTAATGATCCCAAGATACCCAGGTCAGATATACAATCGCTGCAAGTGAAAGTAGCATCATAGATGATGTAACGGGTCTTTGATAAAATCTTCTCTCGGGTGTTCGATCAAGGAATGGAACTAATGTCAGCGCTGTAAAAGCAATACCAGGTATTCCAACAGTTCCAAGAACGACAAAATTATCAGCCATATAGGGGTATTTCAATAACTGATACAAAAATAAGAAATACCAATCCGGCATAGGTATAAATCCAGTATTTGTCGGATCTGCTGGATAACCAAGCGGTGCGGGATGAGCAACAACAAGAACCAAAAATCCTACTAATACAACTGAACCAACCATCCATTCCTTTAACAAGAAATTGGGAATGAAAGTTTCAGATTTACCAGGATATGCTGAATAATCCCTAGGAATATGAACTGTGCTTGGTTTAACTACACGGGAATCTCCAACAAAATGCACCTTTTGTTTACCGTCATGATGAGCTCCGGCCATTTTTTCTTACCTCCTTTGTCACAACGGTCCTGAGATGCCCTGCTTCCGAATAAGGAAGAAATGCGCAGCAAGTAGCGCCAACAGAACACCTGGTAGGAAAAATACGTGCAAAGCAAAAAATCTAGCTATTGTTTGTGCTCCTACAATATCGCCGCCTTGAAGGAAGGTTCGGATATATTCCCCAATGAATGGAGTGGATGCTGCGATCTGAATACCGACCTTAGTGGCAAAATATGCTTTGTTGTCCCAAGGTAGCAAGTAACCCGTAAAACCTAATCCAAGCATAACTCCAAAAGTTAACATACCTACTACCCAGTTCATTTCACGAGGATGTTTGTATGAACCTGTAAAGAATACACGTAGCGTATGCAAAAACATCATTACAATAACCAAACTTGCTCCCCAATGATGCATTCCACGAACGATAACACCAAAAGCCACCTTATGTTGCAAATAATCTACGGATGCATATGCATTAACAATGTCCGGTACATAATACATCGTTAGAAACATGCCCGATAAAATTTGAATTACTGTAATAAAAAAGGTTAGGCCACCAAAACAATAAACAAATGCTGAAAAATGGTGGGCAGGATTAACATGTTCTGGAACTTCGTGGTCTGCAACATCACGCCATATCGGTGTTATATCTAGACGTTCATCAATCCAGTTGTAAACCGATTTTAACATTGTGATTTACCCCTCCCCTCAAACATTGTCGTTTGGTCGAATAGGACCTAGATAGACAAAGCCATTCTCAATTTTTACATCATACTCATCCAATGGTGCTGGTGCAATTGCCAGGTTCTTACCCTCTTTAGTGTAATGCGCACCATGACATGGACAGAAAAATTCATTAGGATGTTGTGGACTTGTATTCCAATTCACTGCACATCCAAGGTGTTTACAAACTGGGGATAATGCAAAAACATTCCCTTCTTCATCTTTAGCAATCCAAGCGATAAGTTCTGGATCGCTTGCATACCAACCATCTTCTTGACGCACGCGAAACGAGAATGATGCTGGTTCTTGTGAAATTTTATTTGCCTCGACAACTTTCACGAATGTACCTGCACCTTTCGCTTGAAGTACAGGGTCAATTGCAAAACGTAGCATTGGAATAATGACGCCACCAGCCATAAACGCCCCAGCGCCACCAAGAGTATAAGAGAGGAATTGCCTGCGTGACATTCCGCGGCGTTTCTTCACTTGATGTTCAGGCTCGTGGTTTTCCTGTTGTTGATTTTCGCTCATATGTGTTTTACCTCCTTCGCCAACAGCCAAAAACTTGAACTGCACTTTACATTTAAATTCATAAATATAATATCTTACCCCTTATTACCCGTCAAGGAATCCATCCACAGCAAATCCCGCTTGTAAAACTTTTCAAAGCAAGTGTAAGGAATTTGTCACAACTCAAGCTATTTTTCTTCACCCCAGAGGGTTTCTATTGCACTACGGGATCTTCTAAAATAGGCTTCGTTACTTTCATCTTCAAAAGGTCCAATGATCAGTGATGCTGACTCGATCTTCAAGTCTAAAAATTGTGAATCACCCATGACAACTACACAATATACAAAACCTTGTTCACGCAATCGAGAACAAACAAGATTTGTAGCACTTGTTAAAGTCAATTCATTCTCGAAATAGTGTATTGACGGGAATGTGATAATTCTTCCTTTGAATGATTGCTCCAACGGGTCTAATGCTACTTTGAGTTGTTCTAATTTATCAGTAACTTGCCAAGGATTTTCATGGCCATACAATCCACTGATTGGAATGAGAATGGTGTCAAAAAAAGGCTTCAACACAGACCATTGCTCTCGGTCAAAATCGTTAAACTTCATGTTGGTCCAGCTCCATTTCAAACATTATTTTTCACATTATCATATTTTGTATTAATTACAAAATCAATAAAAAAGATGCCCATGCACGAAGCATAGGCATCAATTAATCATGTTAAAAAATTATAATTTTCGCAACTCGCTCGTTAATACAAGGAACAACGCTTCATCACCTTGCGCTAATGCTTCATCAATTTTTTGGTATAATTCACGTTCCTTATATTCTCGAATGGCCTGTTCTAAGACAAGTTCCGCAATTAAATTACGTAATGCCTCGGTCGTCGGAACCATTCTGTCCATACGCCACCCTCCAATACTGATATTTCTATGTTATTGTTATTCCACAACATGCCTTTAGTAGCCATGCACCTGCCCTAGTTCATTTGAATATACGAATACCTATTATAAAATTTCTGGTTTTTCCGGAAAATAAACCTTGTGTCCGAATGATACAACGTGCTCTTTCACTGTGGAAATTCCAAACTTAGTCATTTCAATAACGGTTCCCCATCTGTGATGTTCACCAATTCGGAGTAGACCTAAATGCATCATCATCATGATAACACGTTGTTTTAAAATCATTTCTGCCGAATCATAATAATAAGGCTTGATCAGTGGAGTAATAACACTACACAAACTTTCTATTGTCACCCAACGCTCACATAAACGATTGATCCATTGTACAATCGATTGTAAATTGTAGATCGGGCTTTGATAGAGTCGTAACCAGAAACGATAAATATCAATGGGATCCAAAACTTGATTCAAAACTAATTGCTGTTGACCGATGTTGGATAAGATCAATTTATTTTGTTGTTCTTGGATGTAATTATGAAAGTAACAATAATCATAAATAAGAGAAAAGCGGTTCGGATATTCTTGAATTCTGCGGCCGTAACCAAACCGCCAACTTCCTTTTGGAATAATTTCTTCTTTAATGTGCATCATTTCAGTAATGGTTTGTAATGTGCGTTTGTACATTGCTCCATTCGACGTGATTTCAATATCATTGTTTTTTACATATGTTAGAAATAGAATTGTATCTTCAAGTAGCAGTTTTTGCTCATCTTTATACCTTGAAGGCGGATCATCAGTGAATAACAATTGTTCCTGATATTGGTGCCTAAGTACCTGTGTAAATTTAAGTTTCATATCTTGAGGAACATGATACAAATATTTTGTTTTTACGGTATAACCTTGGAACAACCACCCTTGAGAAAGAAATTTTGTAACCATTTCACGTGGATT
>JBILCM010000104.1:0-7075 GCA_044353165.1 Paenibacillus sp. | reverse complement strand
CAGCCACAGTCCCCAGCTTCTTCGCAACGTAAAGTCCGAATAAATAGAACGCGATCAACATCGTTGTATATGCCTTCGTTGAGGCTACTGCAATTTCCGGTCCAGCCATCGTTAACATCAGATCATCCGCTTCCCGTGCTACGGATGAACCGACCACGTTCGTGATCGCCATTACGCGAGCGCCCTGTCGCTTCGCTTCCCGCAACGCCGCGAGTGTATCGGCCGTCTCGCCCGATTGGGATACGACGATGACGAGCGTATCCGGTGTAATAATCGGATCGCGATAGCGATATTCGGAGGCGACGTCCGTCTCCACAGGCAACCGTGTCAACCGCTCAATCACTTGCTTGCCCACGAGACCCGCATGATAGGCGGTGCCGCATGCCACGATGTGCACGCGTCGGATGGCGCGAATGTCATCATCGGTCATCACCAATTCAGGCAAGATGACCTCATGGCCTGCCAGTCGGGGACTCATCGTATCGCGATAGGCACGCGGTTGCTCATAAATCTCCTTGAGCATGAAGTGCTCGAATCCGCCCTTCTCCGCGGTTTGCAAATCCCAATCCACACGGAACGTCTCGCGCGCAATGAAGCCACCGTCCAGATCTGTCAAGGTCACGGAATCATGCGTGAGGATCGCCATCTCGCCGTCATTAAGAATATACACATCGCGGGTATGTTCCAGAATGGCTGGAATATCCGAAGCAATGAAGTTCTCACGATCCCCAATCCCGATAATGAGCGGCGAATGCATGCGCACAGCAACCAGTTTCTCCGGCTCATTCTCCGCAAGTACACCAAGACCGTACGCCCCGCGCATCCGTTTCACCGCGACACGAACCGCAGACACAATATCGTCCGTGTACAAGTCTGCGATTAAATGCGCAATCACTTCGGTGTCCGTCTCGGAAGTGAACGTGTACCCTTTGGCCAACAATTCTTCTTTCAATGCGATGTAATTTTCAATAATGCCGTTATGCACGACGGATATGTTCTTTACGGTGTTCGTGTGTGGGTGAGAGTTCACATCCGATGGCTTACCATGCGTGGCCCACCGGGTATGCCCAATGCCGACAGAGCCCTTCAAGGGATCGCCATCGAGTTGCCCTTCCAAGATGGCAATGCGACCTTTGGCCTTCCGTACTCTCAATCCTTCACCCGTATATACGGCGATGCCTGCTGAATCGTATCCGCGATACTCCAGCCTCTTCAGTCCATCTAGCAGAATGTTCTGCGAATCCCGATACCCTATATACCCTACGATTCCGCACATCTATACAAAAACCTCCGAATTATAATGAACAGCAAATAAAAGTAAAGCTCCGAGAATGCTCGAAACCTTCAATAATATATCATTCTAGTCATGTGCCGCCTGATCGCAGGTTTGTGAGAGAAGTCACCTTCCCCTTTTGCCATGCGATTCTCGGCCTGACGGCAATGCCGGGAGGTCCCCGCCGAACGTCTTCCTCGAACGCCTCCACCTCGTCAACTTGCTGCAGTGCGTGTGCATCCTTGTTGAATGTTTTACCGATCCTGCAATCAAGTTCTGGCGCTTTATTCCCTCTCGTGAAACGACCCTCTCTTTCTGCTTCAAATTCATAGTTCTATCTTATGCATTTCCATTATAGAAGGCAACTTGTTTATTTCGGTTCATTTGATTCTATATTTTTATCTAATCGTATTTAAATGTAATTATAGTGTTATATTATATAACATTGAATTAAGATTTTCGAAGTATTTAGTAAAATAAGTCTTGACATCGCTTATTTTATGCTTTAAACTCTCACCATAAGTAGTTTTAATGTTAAATTTAATAACACCACAAGATTTCTAGGGATTCACTACGGTAACGTAGGTTTGAACCGAGAGAAGTCGGCGTTTATGTTCGATATGTAGACATAAGCGTTTCACGGAGGGACAAAAGCCCGGGAGAGTTCCATTTCTCTTGGGTTTTTTTGTTTATAAAATTTTATTTCTGGAGGAGAGACGGATGAAAAAAGGATTTCGATTGTTGGTGTTGGCAACGATTTTGGTTGTCGTAGCGGTCGCGGGTGCGGCTTGCAGTGGGTCCAGCTCGTCAGATCAACCGATCAAGTTGGCCTACAATTTGTGGATTGGCTCAGCAGGCGTCTTTGTTGCAGATGAAAAGAAGTTGTTTTCTGAAGCCGGCGTCGAAGTTGAGATGGTTCAGTTTGGAAGTCCGACGGAAGCTGTACAGGCATTAATCTCCGGTCAAGTTGATGTTGCATTGACAACGATGGACACTGCAGTGATGTTGAAAAATTCAGAATCCAAAGATGACCCGATCCGCGCATTCTATGTCAATGATATCTCCAACGGCGCAGATGGAATTATTGTTAAATCATCCATTAACTCGATCCAAGATTTGAAGGGCAAAGATGTTGCGGTAACGATCGGGGCAGTAAACCACTTTCTGTTGAACCATGCCCTTGCTGAAGCAGGCATGACTTCCTCAGATGTGAACATCGTGAATATGGCTCCAGACCTTACCGGTTCGACACTCATCTCTGGGAAAGTGGATGCAGCCGTAGCTTGGGAGCCCTTCCTTTCAGAAGCGATCGCCAGTGGCAATAAGCTGATTTATTCGTCCGCAGACGCACCTGATTTGATCGTGGATGTTATGGTAACCACACAATCCATGTTGAAAGACCGCAAAGAAGATTTGAAAAAATTAGTAGACGGAATCAATAAAGGCATTGCGTATTATGAAGAAAACGAAGCAGAAGGCACTGAAATAGCGGCAGGCGTTCTAGGAACATCAGCAGAAAGTGTTAAAGAAATGAAAAAAGGCGTTAAATTGACTGAATATGCGGATTCCAAGCGGATGATGACGACCGATGTGAGCAAGTTGAAAGAAACCATCGAGAAGATCAATGATTTCTTCATTGAATTCGAAGTCATGACCGAGCGAGCCAATCCAGATGAATTAATTGACAGTTCATTATTTGACTGAGGAGGAATCACCCATGGGGCTTAAAGTCGACACCATCGTAGGTAAGGCTGCTCTGCTCATTATTGATGCACAGCAAGGATTGCTAAAACCGCCAGAACAACTGCCCATTCCGATTTTCGATGTACCTACAGCCGTCGATAACATTGAGAACGTGTTAATTGCAGCACGCAAAGCGGGGATTCCAGTCATTCATTTTTCTGAACTGCACCGCAAAGAAATGGTTGACTTCGGCAGAGAGCTCGAAGGAACTGAGGATGTCCATTGTGTCGAAGGCACGGATGACGTCATCACAATCGAAAGATTAAAGCCGATCGACGGCGAATTCTTTATCGGCAAGCGGCGTTATAGTTGCTTCTTAGGAACGGATCTGAACATTCTGCTAAAAGGTCTCAAAATCGAAACGTTGATTATTTGCGGATTTTTGACCGATGTGTGTGTTCACTACACAAGTGCCGATGCCCATCAACACGACTACTACGTTCGTCTGATGCATGACTGCGTACGCGGTTCAAGTATCGAAGCCCACCAGGCATCGTTGAATGCTATTGAGTACTTGCAGACGGCATCCAAAACAAATTCGAAAGAGATTATTGCATTATTGGAACAAATGACAGCAACCGTCACTCATTCATAAACAGGCATGATGCTTTTCACACAAGCCCGCCGGGCGAGTCACGCAGTCCATGGAATGCTCGAACCGGCGGGTTTGATCTGAATGAATAGGATGAGGATAGCATGTTAACAAAAACAAACAAACCCCGGAAACAGCGGATGCAGATATTCAAAGATATTCGGCCTTCCATATATTCAAGCCTTGCCATCGTATCATTCCTCTCGATCTTGTTGGGATGGGCGATCCTGAGTTACCTTGAACTCGTAAATCCTACGTTCTTACCTGAACCCCACGCTGTATTGTCCGAGATGGTTTTTCAATTAGGAACGCCTGAGTACTGGGAGCATATTGGGATCAGCGTATTCCGTGTCATGGCTGGATTTGTGTTGTCTTGCCTCATCGGCATCCCACTTGGATTGTTAGCGGGCACATTCCGAGGTGGTTCTGCAGTCGTTGAACCGCCGTCTGAGTTTATCCGTTACATGCCGGCAGCTGCGTTTATTCCACTCATTATGGTATGGGTGGGCATCGGTGAGTGGGCGAAAGTTCTGGTTATCTTTATCGGATGTTTCTTCCAATTGGTGCTGATGGTAGCCGACCTTACACGACGGGTCTCATATGATTTGTTACAAGCCTCATACACACTCGGGGCAACCCGCTGGCAAGCCATTGATACGGTGCTCATACCTGCCATTCGTCCAGATTTATTAACCACCATGCGACTGATTCTAGGTTGGGCGTGGACATATCTTGTTGTTGCAGAACTTGTTGCCGTTAACAGTGGTCTTGGTTATACCATCATGAAGGCGCAACGCTTCTTGAACACAGAACAAATTTTCGTTGGAATTATCGTAATCGGACTGCTTGGACTCATTAGCGATCGTACCTTCGCCTACTTTCAAAAACGTTTATTCCCTTGGGTATGAGGAGGAAAACCTATGTTAGAAACCGTCGACAGTCAAAGCGGTATGAATCAAATCATCATATCCGGGGTCAATAAAGTATTCACCACTGGCAAAAGTCAGTTTCAAGCCTTGCACAATATTCATTTGACAATCCATAAGAATGAATTTCTGTCCTTGCTTGGTCCATCAGGATGCGGGAAATCAACACTGTTGCGCATCGTGGCAGGACTTGAAGAATCCACCGACGGTTTGCTTGAGCTCGATGGCACGCCGATCGTTGGACCAGGGGCGGAACGGGGAATGGTTTTTCAAGGATACACGCTGTTCCCGTGGCTCACCGTACGTCAGAACATCGAGTATGGGCCCAAGCTGAAAGACACACACCTGCTTCATAGACGAAGTATATCAGACTATTATTTAAAAATGATTCGATTAGAGTCGTTTGCCAATGCATACCCCAAACAATTATCAGGCGGGATGAAACAACGTGTAGCCATAGCTAGAGCACTAGCCAACAAACCCAAGGTACTGTTGATGGATGAACCATTCGGTGCGCTCGACGCTCAAACGAAATTGAACATGCAAGAACTCCTGCTGGAAGTTTGGGAGAAAGAAAAGACGACCATCATCTTTGTCACACACGATATTGAAGAAGCCATCTTTCTCTCCCAACGCATCTGTGTGATGGGAACGATGCCTGGCAAGATCGTTAGTGAACACCACGTGGACTTGCCTGAGAATCGTTCGGAGAGTACCCGTCATATGCCTGAATTTATTGAATTAAAGAAAAAGTTATCCGCTTTGCTGAAACATCATTAACTTCCCATTTGAATGAAAACCAGGAGGTGCTGTAGATGGGCTTTTTTGACTCACACGGATTAAACTATAGACGCACAGCCGATGATCGTCCATCGTTTCAACGGGACGATTTGCACGGTATTCAAGCTGCAGCGAAGGAGTGTACACTTTCCTTAAAGCGCAATGAAGCTGAGATCAAGCGGAATTTAGAATTGGGATTAGAAGCAGCAGATAGCATCGGCGATCGCACGATTTCCCTGTTTAGCCGCGGGGAATTGCCACATTATGCAGGAATCAACACGTTCTTAAAAATGCCCTATCTTGAAGACGCCCACAAAGTAGGAGAATATGATGTTGCCGTGATGGGTGTTCCGTTCGACATCGGAACGACTTATCGCTCAGGAACTCGCTTTGGTCCACAAGCCATCCGCAGAATCTCAGCATTGTACCAAACGTATAACTACGAGATGGGTGTCGATTTGCGAGAACAGTTAAAAATATGCGATATCGGAGACGTCTTTACCATCGCGAACATCGAGAAAAGTTTCGATCAAATTTCGAAGGCTGTCTCACATGTGATGAGTAAAGGGACAATGCCAATTATTCTAGGTGGAGATCATTCCATCGGTTACCCTTGTGTGCGCGGCGTGGCAGAGAACGTGGAAGGCAATGTGGGCATTATCCACTTGGATCGTCACATTGACATCCAAGAGAAGGACATGGATGAGCGTATGCACACGACACCTTGGTTCCATGCCACGAATATACCGAATGCACCTGCTGTCAATCTCGTACAGATAGGCATCGGCGGTTGGCAAGTGCCGCGTGCCGGCGTGAAAGTCGGTCGCGAACGAGGGACGACAATCATGACCATTAATGATGTAGAGTCTCTTGGAATCGACAAAGTTGCGGAGATGGCGTTGGAAGTCGCATGGAAAGGCGCGAAGGCCGTTTATTTGAGTTTTGATATCGATTCTATAGATTGTGGCTTTGTGCCTGGAACCGGTTGGCCTGAGCCAGGAGGGTTCTTGCCTCGAGAAGCGTTAAAACTCATGCAGCGGGTGGCAAAAGAAGGGCTTTGCGCCATGGAAGTTGTAGAAGTTGCACCGGCTTATGACATTAGTGATACGACAGCGTTGTTGGCAACACGCGCTGTGCTTGATGTATTGGCGACCATGGTGGACCACGGAAAAATCGGAGGAAAATAAAGATGCATATCCCGGATGGCTTTCTGAATACAATCACGTGGGTATCTACATCGATTGGCGGCGCAGCAGCTTTGGGATCTGCATTAAAATACACACAACGTAAGATGACGCCCAAACAAATGCCACAGATTGCTCTCGTCGGCTCATTCATTTTTGCTGCACAAATGTTGAATTTTCCGATTGCCGGTGCCACATCCGGTCACTTTCTCGGCGGAACGCTTGCATCCATTTTATTCGGTCCAATGATCGCCTCAGTCGTTCTTTCTGCTGTATTGATTATACAAGCCCTTGTGTTTCAGGACGGAGGCATTACAGCGTTAGGGGCAAACCTATTGATGACTGCGTTTGTGGGTTCATTCGCAGGGTATGCTGTTTATTCATGCATGATTCGCGTATTCAGAGGGAAAGGATTGTTTATGGTCGCTTTCTTGGCGGGTTGGGTCTCTATTGTGGCCGCTTCTGCGGGAGTAGGTGTCTTATTGGCTGCCTCAGGCACATTCCCCTTCGCTGTAGCGTTGAAAGCGATGATCGGTTGGCACAGTGTGATTGGGATTGGAGAGGGGCTCATCACGGC
>JBILCM010000103.1:0-7287 GCA_044353165.1 Paenibacillus sp. | reverse complement strand
GGCGGCTTCGGTGCTACAGCGGAAGCGCGGAAACTCGCGGATACGTTGGCGTTGCCGATCATCTCCAGTTCCTACGATACATTCACCGTTGCCTCGCTCATCAATCGGGCGATTTACGATCGGCTGATTAAGAAGAAAATACTAATGGTAGAAGATATCATGATTCAAGGAACACAGACGATGGTGCTTAAAGGGTATCATACAGTCGCGGAACGCAATCGGTGGGTTGAGGAGAGCGGACATACCCGTTTTCCAGTCGTGGATGAGTCGAATCGGCTCATCGGCATGGTTACATCGAAAGACGTGGTTGGGGTCTTGCCCGATGAAAAGATCGAGAAGGTGATGACCAAGTCGCCGATCACGGCAACCGTGCGCACTTCCGTCGCATCGGCTGCTCATCTGATGGTTTGGGAAGGCATCGAGCTGTTGCCCATCATTGATGCCGGGCGAAAGCTTATCGGTGTGATTTCGCGACGCGATGTATTGAAGGGCATGCAGTTCAGCCAGAAACAACCGCAAATTGGGGAAACGATCGAAGATTTGATCATGTCCTCGTTCGAAGAAGCGCGTGAGGCGGACGGTCGTCTGGTGTTCCGGGGGATCATTACCCCTCAGATGACGTCTTCGCTGGGGACCGTCTCAGAAGGGGTTTTAACGACACTCATGTCACAAGCGGCATTGCGGGCCATCAAGCTGATTAAGAAAGGCGATCTCGTGCTAGACAGCATGTCCACGTTCTTCTTGAAGCCGCTGCAGATCGATCACGAGATCATTATCCATCCCCAATTGATTGAGCTTAGCCGCAAATTCGGTAAAGTGGACGTTGAGGTGCATTACCGCCAGTCGCTCGTCGCCAAAGCGATCCTCACCGCGCAACTGATCGACCAAGCGTAGTCGTTACTTCATTCTAGTAAAGATGCCGTAATTGCGTATGCCTGCAAATCCATTGAACAGACCAAGCAGCAAGAAGAGCGAGCCCAATACGATACGAATGGTGTCAGGTTCGAACAGAATAAATTGAACGAATGCCAACAAAATCAACAAAAGACCCATCGATACATTCATCCGTGCCGTGTGCATTCCTCTTGATTTCGGATCGGAAGCTCTCCTCGATGCAATGCTAAATACGACGGAACAAACCGAAGCGATGACAACGCCGACATACAGGGCGATTTCCATATCATGAACACACTCCATTGTAATTATATTGCTGCGACATCACTGTACCTTTTTTGCGCCATAAAATCAATTCGTCATCCACAACTCCGCTACCACAAACACCGTCAATTGTGAACCGACAGCGCCGATCATCGTGACACGGATCCGGTAATTTTGCGCGTTCACATCGGAATACACCTTACGGTCAAGAATGGATCGGTATACTTCAATGAGCTGAACGGGCTTGCTCACGACAACTTGCAAATCTTCGCGCATGCGCGATTCCAGTTCATTGAGCACCGAGGTCTCTAATTCCTTCTGGCGGTCATCCCAGCGAATCGTGGTCTGGGTAATGATCTGATTTGATTTACGCACTTTCCGCGAGTTTTCCAGTTGGTCGCTTAATGACTGATTTTGCTTCTCATATTGATCCACGGTATCATGCAAATATTGGATATTTTCTTGTGTGATGACGGTCATGATGATGGCTCCGATGACGGTTCCGATCAAGATGAGACCTATTTTTTGCACAAGGGAGGGTGTTCGTTCCAGATTCGGTATGCGCATGGAGAGCCTCCATCACGATTTTACAATGGGACAAATCCATCGGATCAACTCGGTTCCGGTGTGGGCACCCAGAAAAGCGCTGATGATCAACAAAATCTGCTTGACGGCGGGGGAGAGGTGGCCTTCATTCATGTTCCATTCAATGACGCGAATGGGATCGATCGTGCCGCCGACCGCGACGACGACAGCCCAAATTTTCACATTCTCTGCAATGGCACGCATCGTCACAGCAGGACCAGGGGGTTGCATGGTTACAATAGAACTGAGTCCTGCCAGCAAGGAAGCGCCAAAAATCACGCCGAATGCAACGAAAAAATCTTGTATCGCTCTGGATAAGAATGCGGTTGTGTTCATCGGTTAACCTCCTGAAGGGGGGCATGGATTTCTATCTTAAGTATATGGGACAAGAGCGCGCGGATATGTTAAAATGTTTACAGGTGATGCGAACATGAGTTCTTTCGTCCATTTGCACGTACATAGCGAATACAGTTTGTTAGACGGTGCGGCACGCATTCGCGATTTGGCGCGAAGCGCGGCTGAATTGGGCATGACGGCATTAGCTTTGACAGATCATGGCGTGATGTACGGTGTCGTGTCGTTCTATAAGGCTTGCTTGGAGGCGGGTGTGAAGCCGATTGTTGGCTGTGAAATGTATGTGGCGGGTGCATCCATGATGGACAGAAGTCCGCGCACGGATAATCCGACATATCATCTGACGCTGTTGGCTAAGAACAATGAAGGGTACCGCAATTTGCTCCGTTTGAGCTCAGCGGCGCACCTGGAAGGCATGCACCGTGAACCTCGGATTGATTATGCTTTGTTATCGAAGCATGCACAAGGGCTCATTTGTCTAAGCGGCTGTTTGAAGGGCGAAGTTGCGCAGCTCATGCTTGCAGGTCGGCAAGAGGATGCGAGGGGTATCATTCGTCGATACCAGGCGTTGTTCGGTGATGATTATTATATCGAACTACAGGACCATCGTTTGTTGGAGCAACGCAAGTTGCTTCCCGGCATGATTGCCATGGCCAAGGAAATGGGTGTGCCGCTTGTGGTCACGAATGATGTCCATTACATCGACCGTGAGGATGCAGCCGTTCAAGATTTGTTGATGTGTATTGGGATGGGGAAGACGGTAGACGATAAACAACGGTTTCGTTATGATACCGATCAATTGTATATGAAGAGCGCAGCAGAGATGGCCGCATTATTCCCGCATGTGCCGGAAGCGATTGCGAATACGGAGCGAATCGCACAGCGTTGCAATGTGACACTGGAGCTGGGGCGCAGCGTGTTGCCCATCTTTACCCCGCTTCCTGCGGGCATGGACAGCGCGGGGTATTTGGCCTCGCTGTGTGCCCAAGGATTGAAGCACAGATATGCGGATGCGCTAGGAGATGAGGCTTTCCGTTTGCAGATCGAAGATCGTCTTGGTTTTGAGTTGGAGACGATTGGACGAATGGGTTATGCGGATTATTTCTTGATTACGTGGGATTTCATTCGTTATGCGCACGAGCGCGGCATTATGACGGGACCCGGCAGAGGTTCCGCCGCGGGAAGTCTTGTCGCCTACGTGCTTGGCATTACGAACGTAGATCCGATTCGGTATAAGTTGTTGTTCGAGCGATTCTTGAATCCGGCGCGCGTATCGATGCCGGACATTGACATCGATTTTAATGATGAGCGGCGAGACGAAGTGATTGCTTACGTTGTGAAGAAATACGGATCAGACCGGGTCGCACAGATCATCACGTTCGGCACAATGGCCGCGCGAGCGGCGGTGCGCGATGTCGGTCGTGCTTTGAATATTAGCAATGGTGACGTGGACCGTGTAGCCAAACTCATTCCCAATTCGCTTGGGATGACCCTGGAGGAAGCGTTGCGTGTAACACCTGAGTTGAAACAATGGAGCGATAGGGATGCCTCGATTGGCAGACTTGTGAAGATGGCGCTGAAGGTGGAGGGGTTACCGCGGCACGCATCCACACATGCTGCTGGTGTTGTGCTGTCGCGGCAGCCGCTCACAGATATGACCGCATTGCAGGAGGGGACGGCTCAGACGGCGCTGACTCAGTACTCGATGGAGCATCTAGAAGCTGTGGGCTTATTAAAGATGGACTTTCTCGGTCTGCGGACGCTTTCGATTATTGAACGAACCTTGACATGGCTTCGCGATAATCGAGGGGTAACCATCGACTGGCGATCGGTGCCAGACGATGATGCCGCGACTTATGAGATGTTAAGCCGCGGAGAGACGACAGGTGTGTTTCAACTTGAATCCACAGGCATGCGCCGCGTGCTTCGGGATCTGAAACCTACGAGATTTGAAGATGTTATTTCTGTGCTGGCGCTGTATCGGCCCGGGCCGATGGAGTTTATTCCGAAGTACATCGCCTCCAAACACGGCAAGACTGAAGTGACGTACCCGCACCCTTCCTTGGAGCCGATCTTGCGTGACACATATGGCATTATTGTGTACCAGGAGCAAATTATGCAGATCGCTTCGAGCATGGCCGGGTTTACATTGGGTGAAGCTGACTTGCTGCGTCGTGCAGTTTCCAAGAAGAAGCGCGAAGTGTTGGACGAACAGCGTTCGGCATTCGTTGCCGGCAGTGTTCGCCAAGGCTATGACCAGAGCGACGCCAATCACGTTTATGACATGATCGTGCGATTCGCAGATTACGGCTTCCCGCGCGCGCATGCGACTGCTTATGCCGTACTTGCATTCCAAACCGCATATCTTAAGGCGCGCTACCCCGTGGAATTTATGGCATCGATGTTGACTGCACAGCTCGGAAATCACCGAAAAATAGCCGAATATATCGATGAATGCCGCCGTATGCGCATCCCCGTCTTGCCGCCCGATGTGAACGAAAGCGGGATCGCCTTTACACCTGAGAGCACGCCGGAGCATGGAGCGGCGATTCGATTCGGATTGGCTGCAGTGAAGAACGTTGGATTGCAAGCGATTGAATCGATTATCGCAGGTCGTGTGAACGGCGGTGCTTACAGGGATTTGGTCGACCTGTGCCGGCGCGTCGATTTACGTACATGCAACAAGCGCGTGTTGGAATCGTTAATCGCCGCAGGTGCGACGGATGGATTGCCCGGACATCGCGCGCAATTGCAAGCTGTCCTCGATGAAGCTGTTGATGCAGCAGTCAAGTGGAAGAAAGAACGAGAAGATTTACAAATCCAGATGTTCGGCTTGTCCCCCAGCATGAACCGGATGCTTGAGATGCCAGTCATTCGACCGTTGACGCCCATGCAGCAACTCGAGCAAGAGAGGGAATTGTTAGGCTTGTACGTATCCGGCCATCCGTTAGATCAATACGAAGCATGGAATGAACAGTATGATATGATCCCCATTCATCGCTTGCATGAGTTGGTTGAAGGCACAGAAGTGATCGTATATGGGATGGTCTTACAAGTGAAACCGATCGTCACGCGCAAAGGACAACAGATGGCATTCCTCGAGCTGGAGGATCGTGTATCCTCGGTTGAGACGGTGCTTTTTCCGGAAACATGGAAGTCGTATCATACTATCGTGAACAATGGTGTTATCGTTGCTGCGCTCGGTCGAGTTCAACAAGGGGACGAGGATGTGAAGTTGATCGTCTCGCAGCTCTATGGCATGGATGATCCTGCACTTCTGGCGCGACTGAAGAGCGGCATCGTTGTTCGTCGCCCGTCGAACGTCGTGCAACGACCGAAGATCGACCGCAAATCTGACCAGCACCCGCGACAGTTCCCTGATGAAAGCATGCTCTATTTGAAGATTACATCCAACAAGGAAACACCGGGTATTCTGAAGCGACTTCAGTCTTTGTTGAAGAAACATCCCGGTAAATCAAGCGTGACTTTATTCTATGAGCGTGACTCGCGGGTGCTTCAACTGAGCGTCGACTATCGTGTCGAAGCGACGCCTGTATTGATCAAGCTGCTCGAGAAGTTACTGGGCGAGGGAACCGTAAAGCAGAAATAATGAAACAACATGAACGCCATTGGCGTGTCCCATGCACAAGATGCAGGGTATGAGAACGTCATCTTCCTTGCCCAAAAATCAATTCATGTGCTATGATAAACGCGTTGAGTTTTGCCTTGATCACAACAATGTCATTGGAGAAGTCTCACCAGCGTCAGGAGGTTGCCCGCATGTGGACCGTGATTTATATCGCACCAACCGGAAAAATCGCGGAGCGCATTCGAACAAAGTTGACGGACGAAGGGTTTCTGGTACAAGTTCGACCGATCAATATGACGAAACAACAATATGAAATTTTGGTACCAGAAGGCGAATTGGACGAAATGCAGGAAATATTAACGACCATTTTACATATGTAAAGAAATAGAAGGTTTTGAGAATCATGGACGTGAGGTGCACTTGTGTTAAGAGACTGGTTTACGCACAAAAGAAAATACGCAACCATACCTTCGCTCAACTCCAAACACGACATCCCTGAAGGTTTAATGAACAAATGTCCCAAGTGCGGACATATCCAATTCAGTAAAGAAGTTGAAAAAAACCTCAAAGTTTGTCCCACCTGTGGCTATCATCAGAAATTGACGGCTTTCGAGCGCGTTGAGTTGTTGATGGATGAAGGTCGACTTTTTGAGTACGACTCCGATATGATTTCAGAAGACCCCCTGCAATTCCCAGGATACGAGAAAAAAATAGCTCAACAGAAAGAAAAAAGTGGCATGGCCGATGCGGTAATCACGGGTGAAGGCACAATTGGCGGCTTCCCTGTCGTTCTAGCTGTGATGAGCTTTGATTTCTTTAGTGGCAGCATGGGTTCTGTCGTTGGCGAAAAAATTACGCGCGCGATTGAGAAAGCAACACAGAAAAATTATCCCATCATCATCTTCTCCTCCTCAGGCGGCGCTCGCATGCAAGAGAGCATCTTAAGTTTAATGCAGATGGCCAAAACTTCGGCTGCCCTGGACAAGCACAACAAGCACGGGGGCTTGTTTATTTCGGTCTTTACTGACCCTACACTGGGTGGTGTTTCAGCAAGTTTCGCGATGCTGGGTGATGTTATTCTAGCCGAACCCGGTGCCATTGTAGGCTTTGCGGGCCGGATCGTGATTGAGCAGACGATTCGTCAGAAGTTACCAGACAATTTTCAGACGGCGGAGTTTAATCTCTCCCATGGACAGATTGACAAGGTCGTTCATCGCAAAGATATGCGCAATCTGTTGGTTCAGTTGCTCGACATGCACACGGTGAGAGGAGGAACGAACCATGCCGGGTGATATGCCCTTCGAGCGTCCACTCGTTGAATTAATGCAGAAAATCGATGAACTGAAGACATTCAGCCGTGAACGATCCCTTGATTTCTCAGATGAAATCTCGCGATTGGAAGATCGTTACAACAAGCTTGAAGATGAGATTTACGCGAACATTACACCTGCGCAACGTATGCAATTGGCGCGTCATCCACAACGACCGACAACATTGGATTATATACAGCACATTTTTACGGATTATGTTGAACTTCACGGTGATCGACTGTACGGTAACGATCATGCCATCGTTGGCGGTATAGCCAAGCTTGAGGGGAT
>JBILCM010000102.1:0-7313 GCA_044353165.1 Paenibacillus sp. | reverse complement strand
CGTATAACATGACAAAAAGAAACCAGGGACTGACAATCGTATATTTTGTCCTGGCTGTGGGATCGATCAGTATGGTTCTCCCGTTTGTTTGGACATTGCTGACTTCCTTCAAAACACAGGCGGAAGCACTGCATATTCCCCCCCTCATTTTTCCGGAATCGTGGAGCTTCTTTAATTATGAGCGAGTCAATCAGGTGTTGCCTTTCGGAGTATTATTCTGGAATACAACCTTAATGATTATTTTTAGATGTATAGGGTCCGTATTTTTTAGTGCGCTGGCGGGGTATGCATTCGCCAGATTGCAATTTCCCTTAAGGAACTTTTTTTTCACGATTATTCTGCTTCAACTCATGGTACCTAGTCAGATCTTTATTATTCCACAATATATGATCGTAAGTGATCTGGGGTTGCTGAACACCGTTACAGCGCTTGTTATTCCCGGAATTGTCAGCACATTCGGGACTTTCTTAATGAGACAATTTTTCTTAAGCATCCCCAAGGAATTGGAAGAGTCAGCGATTTTGGACGGGTGCTCCATCTGGCAAACGTTCTGGCATATTATGCTTCCTCTAACGAAATCCGGTCTTGTATCGCTTGGCATCTTTACAGCACTTTTCGCTTGGAAAGATCTTATGTGGCCGTTAATTGTAAACATGTCTATGGACAAAATGACTTTGTCATCCGGACTCGTGACGTTAATGGGTCAACATGTTGTCGATTACCCGATGTTAATGGCAGGCTCACTGATTGCTATTGTTCCCATGGTTGTGTTGTTTCTCATTTTTCAACGACAATTCGTAGAAGGTATTGCTTCGACAGGGATTAAAGGATAATCCGGATTCACATAGAGATAGGAGAGGGAATTGTTAATGCCCATACAGGTTCACCAAGACAAACTGTTTGTACTCTCTACAACAAAATCATCCTATGTCATGTTCGTGGATGAGGTTGAAGGGCTGCTGTGCAATATGTATTGGGGGAAGCGGATCGATCGGATCGAGGACTTTGTAGACCCCGTTACGTCGAAGCTTCATCATACGATGAGATTTCAGAAAATGTTGGAAGAATGTTCATCATTCGGAGGCATGCGACATAAAGAAACGTCCATGAAATTGGCTTATGTCGATGGGGTCCGGGATTTCAGATATCGGATGCAAGGTTATTCCATAGAAGATAACGTATTGACGATAACATTAATTGATATTCATTATGACTTACAAGTTCTCTTGCATTATCGTGTGCATGAAGTTGAGAACATGATTGAGAAGTGGAGAGAAGTGAAAAACTGCGGGGCAGCGCCTGTGAAGTTGGAGCGGATGTACTCAGGCGAATTCGGCATCGCGGGAACAGGGTACAAATCCATCAATTTTAACGGACATTGGGGTCAGGAGTTTCAGTATTGCAGCGAACCTGTGGATTGCGGGAAGAAAGTGTATGAAAGTCTATGTGGAATAACTGGACATAACGTTTCACCGTTCTTCGTGATCCATAAAGACGCCAATGAAGACGCGGGTGATGTATATTACGGTGTATTGCAGTATTCAGGAAATTTTAAGAGCGTTGTTGAAGCAGTTTCTGCGGGGTACGTGAATGTGTTGATGGGAATAAGTGACACCGATTTTGAATGGAAACTCCATCCAGGGGAAACGTTCACAACACCATCTGTATTTTCGGGCCATGCAGAAGGTTTTACGCAGATGTCCAACACACTTTCTTCATTCGCGCGAAAACATGTGATGCCGAAGCAATTGGCCGGGCATGCGCTTCCTGTCCTTTATAATTCGTGGTATGCAACTTTCTTTGACGTGCGGTGTGATGAGCAGATCAAGCTTGCAGAGCAAGCAGCTTCGCTTGGCGTGGAGTTGTTCGTCATTGACGATGGCTGGTTCACAGGCAGAGTGAATGATCGGGCAGGTTTGGGCGATTGGGTTGTTGACCCCGAGAAGTTTCCGGATGGATTGGCGCCACTCATTGATAGAGTCCATGAATTGGGAATGAAGTTTGGCATATGGATCGAACCCGAGATGGTCAATGCGCAAAGCAAGTTGTTCCAGGAGCATCCGGACTGGATTTATAGCTATCATACCAGGGAAACGCACACCGGAAGAAACCAGTACATGCTTGATTTGACGAACCCAGCTGTCATCCAGTACCTGATTCATTGTCTGGACGCGTTGTTGTCAAATTATCAGATCTCGTTTATTAAATGGGATATGAACCGCTATATTTCTGAAGTCGCGTCGTCTGTTCTAAGTCCGGATGAATACAAATTGATCTGGTATAAGAGCACACAAGGCTTTTACCGCATCGTGCAACGCATCAGAGAACTGCACCCGGATGTTGAAATGGAAGCATGCGCTTCCGGTGGCGGACGTGTGGATTATGGTTCGATGGCCTATTTTGATGAATTTTGGCCTAGCGACAATACGGATCCATTAGACCGTCTGTTTATGCAAGAAAATTACAGCCTGATGTACCCGATTAAATATATGCGAGCATGGTTAACCGATGATACGCGTATGAACAACCGATCGATTCCGCTACAGTTCAGCATGCATGCGGCGATGTGCGGCTCGCTAGGCATCGGGACGAACCTCAATGATACGAGCGAAGACAAACTGCAACAAATCAGAACGTATATCGATGAATATAAGAAGGTCCGCGACATTGTGCAGTTGGGACAACTGTATCGTTTGAAATCATTTAAGCAAGATCCCATTCATGCAGTGCAGTACGTGTTGGATGATGTCAGTGTGTTATTCGTGTTTCTCGATCATCAGCGGTATGGACAGGAACACTACCGGATTCAGCTGAAAGGATTAGACAGCTCGTCTATTTATCGATTTGAAGTCAATGGGAAAGTAGGGTCCAAATCAGGGGCATTCCTCACAAATATGGGCTTGGACGTACCGTTGGCGGGTGACTACGACAGCGTGTTGATTCGATTCGAAAAAGTAATGATTTGATCATCCTCCATGGCCGATGCGTTACGATAAGGAACTGCATCGGCTTTTTGTGGTATGATTTGATTGATATGAGAGTTTCGATTGTCAATATCCGAAGGGGGACAGCAGATGATACCGATCGAAGAGCGAATCCCAAACCGTAAGGCGAAGGAATTGTATGAGCTCATCCGCCGGCGGAATGTGGTGTCGAAACTTGAGCTTCTGGAAAATAGTGGAATAAAACCCAGCACACTTACCCGTCTTCTCGATGAGATGGTTGCTCAGGAGTTAATTGAGGAAGTCGGTTTCGGTGAATCGACCGGGGGACGCAGGCCGATTCTATATCGCATCAATCCCACATTCGGATATGTGCTCGGCCTAGAAATATCACGGACACATGCGCGCCTCATCTGTTGCGATGTGTTGTTGGACAAGAAGAGCCAGCACACGTGGCCAATGAGTGAACGTATGTCACCCGATGTGCTCATCCAGGAGATCATCCACGAGGCAAATCGGATGCTAACGAACCTGGGTATCCCCCAAGACAAACTCTTGGGTGTCGGCATCGGTGCAGTCGGTCCGATTGATCGCACAGCAGGTGTCATTGTTGACCCGTTATATTTTCCAGCGAAAGGTTGGCAGCAAGTGCCGATATGTGCCATGATTGCAACGGCATTCGGGGTACCGGTTTATCTGGAGAACGGAGCGAATACGGCGATCGTTGGTGAATATTGGGCAGATCGTGTCCATAATTACCAGCATTTGTTGTATATTCACGGCGGCGTTGGGTTGCGGTCAGCCATGATGTCTGGAGGTCAAATCGTCTATGGTGCTGTTGACATGGAAGGTGCTATAGGTCAGATGGTGATTCAAGCCGATGGTGTTCCATCGCGACTATCGGGCGGCAATTACGGCGCCTTGGAGTCGTACGCTTCACTCTATGCGGTAGAGCAGAAGATGCAGTCCATGATGAGATTGGGGCGTAAATCATCAGTCAGCGAAAAAATAGACGTCATTGAGCAAGTAACATTCCCACGCATTGTCGAAGCCGCGCAATTACAGGATACGCTCGCCATCGAAGTGTTAACCCAATCGGCTACGTATTTGGGGATCGGGCTGGCTAATTTATTGAACACACTTCATCCGGAGAAAGTGATACTGGGCGGCCCGCTAATCCACAGCCATGCGCTTTATTATAAGACGGCAACGCAGGTGGCAATGAGTAAGACGTATTATTATCCGCATTATCAGGTTGAATTTAGTCTGGGACAACTCGGAGATGAAGCGCTGGCCATCGGCGCCGCCGTGATGTTGGTGAATAAATTGACACATTAAAAATCATGCATTGTGTTTTGCTGAACGTCCATCTATAATTAATTTTAACATATGAATCACATTCACAGGTCCTGCCCCATGTTGTTGCGAGAGTAGCGCAAGGAGAAGGATAATAGGGAAGCCGGTGTAAATCCGGCACGGTCCCGCCACTGTTAATGGGGACGGACTCAACAATGCCACTGTTGTCAGATGACATCATCGGATGGGAAGGCGAGTTCCGTTATACAAACCCATAAGTCAGGAGACCTGCCTGCGAATGCCATGCTGTCGAATCCTTCGAGGACAAGGGTACGGTGCAACGCTTAAGGTATAGGAATTATAGCAGTGCCTTGGGAAACATCATCTTCAACCGGAGTCGATTATTTATCGATTCATTCAACATGATCAGGTTGTTGCAAGATCGATGCCTTCCATTGGTTTCTGCATTGGATATCCCTATCTTTGTGTGTGTGCCTCCGTTTCTTCGGGAACGGGGGCTTTATTATTCTTATGATTCACCAGAAAGAGGGAGAAAGCAATGTTCAAACGTTCGTTACTGGTATGTATGGTGATCGCAATGACGATCAGTCTGCTCGCTTGCGGCGGGGAAAGTGAAAGTTCAGCGGTGAATGAGCCAACGGACAAGGCTGTTACGGCTGGAGCTACGGAATATCCACTCACGGTGACCGATGCTTCTGGGGTTAAGATGACATTCGATGCGGCGCCAAAGCGGATTGTCTCGATCACACCGAGTGAAACGGAGATTGTGTATGCCGTTGGTGCCGGAGATCTTGTCGCAGGCGTGGACGACTGGAGTGATTATCCGGCAGAAGCTGCTTCAAAGCCGAAGGTCGGCGGTATAGAAATGAGTCTTGAAAAAATTATTGCGCTTGAGCCGGATCTCGTTGTTGCCGGTTGGACGATGAGCATGGCCATGATCAAACAGTTACGCGAATTGGGTGTGATGGTGTATGCCTCAGAGAACAAATCCATCGATGATACGATCGCACATATCCGGGGCATAGGTGTGGTTCTTAACCGTCAGACGGAAGCAGAGACGGTTGTGGCCAAGATGGAAGCGGATCGGCAACGCGTGGCAGAGATTACAGCGGGAATTACGGAGTCAGAGAAGAAGAGAGTGTATTTAGAATTTTCGCTCGGTTGGACGGTGGGTAAGGGCGAGTTTATGGATCAATTGATCACCGAAGCGGGCGGTGTGAATGTGGCAGACCAACCCGGTTGGTATGAAATCAGCAGCGAGAAAATTATCGTATCAAACCCGAACGTGATTTTGTTCGGGACGGGTGTTGAGTCCTTGGAACAAGTGATTCGCGGCCGCAGCGGATGGGATCAGATTGATGCGATTAAGCAAGGCCTTGTCATAGGGATTGATGATAATTTATTGTCCCGTCCAGGCCCGAGATTGACGGACGGTTTGGTGGTCGTTTCGAAGGCACTCTATCCAGAACAATGGTAACCCCGATACGACGTAGATTGTTGTTGTGGGGCATCGCCGGTGCGGTCATTCTGATCGGTTCCATACTCGTGAGTGTTTCTATGGGTGCAGCCCAACTGCCGATTGCTCAAGTATGGCGCATCCTGATCGAAGCGATTCCGTTCATCGGCACTCCAATCCAAGCAGATTGGCCTGTCGCTGCTGAACAGATCGTACTTCAAGTGCGGCTGCCACGTATCGTGTTAGGCATGCTCGTGGGCGCGGCGTTGGCAACAGCAGGTGCAGGCTTTCAAGGCGTGTTGCGTAATCCATTGGCAGACCCGTTCACACTAGGTGTCGCATCAGGCGCTTCCGTAGGTGCCGCACTCCTGATTTTACTTGGTGTTCAATACACGTACTTCGGCTTGTGGACGATTCCCGTTGTCGCTTTCACGACAGGTATGGTAACGTTAGGTTTTGTATACGTCTTGTCTCGCGTTGACGGAGGCGTGCGTCGGGAAACACTTATCCTGGCCGGTGTGATTGTACAGGCGTTCTTGGGCGCGGCCGTATCGTTCATGGTGTCACTTGCTGATGATATGACGAATCAGATCGTGTTCTGGTTGATGGGCAGCTTAACGATGCGCAGTTGGAGTTTTTCTGGCATGATTGTGCCCTATGTTATGATAGGGATCATCGTATTGTGTGCATACAGCCGAACGTTAAATTTGTTCGCGTTGGGTGAGCGTAATGCTGCACATCTGGGTGTGCATGTGGAGCGTTTCAAATGGACGGTGCTGTCCGTTTCTACATTGATCGCCGCAGCCGCTGTATCCGTAACGGGGGTCATCGGCTTCGTAGGGCTGATCATCCCCCACCTCGTGCGCTTCATCGTCGGGCCTGATTATCGATTGATTGTTCCACTTTCGGCTATCGCTGGCGCTATATATGTTGTGTGGGCCGATACCTTCGCTCGGATGTTGTTGGCGCCCACCGAAATTCCGATTGGCGTCGTGACTGCGTGTTTGGGAGCACCCTTCTTTATTTATTTACTGCGGCAACACAAACAATCCATTGGGGGGAACAGTTGATGATTCAAGCGCTCGAGATTGGCAAAACGTTCCAACAACGTCGCGTGCTGAGCAACATCAGCTTCACTGTCCCTCAAGGTGAGTTTTTTGGGATTATTGGTCCCAACGGAAGTGGGAAATCAACGCTTTTGTCCATTTTATCCGGCCTTGTTGCGCCCGATACCGGCTTAGCAACGATCCATGGTCGTTCCGTGAATGGATACAAGCGCAAGGAATTGGCACGTTGGATGGCTGTGTTACAACAAGATGCGCTGCCGCCCAATGGGTTTACCGTCCGCGAAGTCGTGGCCATGGGCCGCTATCCATTCCAGAATTGGTTCGGACAGGAAGCGGGAGACGTCTCTCAACAGATTGAATCGGTGATGGAATGCTTGAATTTAACGGCGTTGGCAGACCGTCCTGTGGAACAATTAAGTGGAGGAGAGCGACAGCGTACGGCATTGGCGAAAGCGATGGTGCAGGAACCGAATTTATTGCTGTTGGATGAACCGACGACATACCTTGACATCGGTTACCAAATCCAATTTT
>JBILCM010000006.1:0-60159 GCA_044353165.1 Paenibacillus sp. | reverse complement strand
AACGCATGCTGGATAAACTCAGAGGTGGAGAAATTTACCTGTTGCATGATTGTGGCTCCACGTTCGGAGCAGATCCGCAAGCGCCGGCCAATATGATTGAAGCGCTTGAAGGGTTTATTCCGGAAGCGATGAAGCGGGGATACAGTTTTGTCCGAGTTGACGAAATGGTAGAGGAGATGGCCAGAATGGCACCCCAGCACATTTCATTACCCAAAAGAATGATTGTGTCTCTATGGTTGCTTTGGGAACAATGTTTTCATTGGTTATTCCGCCTTCAACCGGCTGGACTGGGGAGCAAGGACAGTTTCTTGCATTTTCGTTTATCAGAATATGGTGGGCAAACGTTAGCTTTAGGGGATGGCATTCGTTTGGAGAAAGGTGACCGTGTCATCGAGTTGCACATGAATAATGCACTGTTATACGAATATGGACGCAAGGCGCGCTCTCCCGTGCAACTCGCGATTCAACTCATCCGCGCTATGGAGCAGACTATGCCACAGTTGTCCCGCATCGTACTTGCAAGAGACGACGCACAGTCGATTAAAGCCATTCTGGGCACTACGATGGTACATCGTGGTGTCGAAAAGTTCGGTTTTGTTGTTGCTGAGCTTCCACAAAGTTGGTTTTCGTTCCTTGCCCAATGGTATCTAAAACTATTATTGTCTGTCATTCATCCACATGGGAAAGAACGATTGGCCGAGCGCAAAGAATTGCTTGTCCCGAAGCAGATTGCGATCTCCATGCAAGAAATCTCAAGAAGGTATGGGGCACCTGTGGACAACAAAGACGCAATTACTTCCTAAGTAAAACGAATGAATACTTCCTCATAACGTTCTTTCCATCTGCGTTTTTGCAATTTTATCTGTAGAATACTGTCTTTGTATGTAGCGCGACAAGTATTAGGCAATACGAGGGATGGAAGTGGAATTTCTTGCTTGCCATCGTGGGGTAGTCCCTCGATTCGGATGCGTTGGATTCCTGCTTGAACACGAAGTTGCTTTGGCTCCATTGTTGCAGGTATACGCAATCGCACAATGACATGGTTATGTGTTTGGAACAACTCTGTTTGAAGGCGCATTTTGGCGGGTTTTTTTGATCCCGGCTGTTGGAACGATTCTTTCATGACATCATTCACATAATGACTTACCCAATTGAATGCATCAGGATCGCCAGGCATGCGTCCACCGAAAAATTGTTCCCACGATTTCAGATCAAACGGATTCCAGCCGGATTCCCCCACTGTCCACACTTCCTTCCTCCACTCGGTTCTCTGTATTCTATGATATCCACAACCGTTACGTGCATCATCGCGACTGCGCACAACTAGGCCTTTACCTACATATTCTGTGTTAAATCGCAGTGGGGAGGTCCGCATGCATGCCATCCATCGTAGGGAACGTAAAAATTTTAAGTGTGGGACCCAGTTCCATCATCAATTTCGGAGACGCGTATCAAATCACGCCTAGCAGCACATCCAAAACTTTCGCAGGCGCGGGTTCATTCGTTACAGGGGATCTTTCAAACACGAGACAATTGTTAAGTAACACCACAACTTGGGACCCTGACGGTGCTGACGCCCAAGCGATCGCTGACCCTGGAGGCGTGGTTGGATGAATTTGCACATTCAGCAAAGCATAGTTATTCACCAACTTCGGGTGGATAGTGTATCCAATGCGTCCATTTTACAAATCGGAAGTGCAGGTCAAATTCGCTCGCTATCCAATGTGTACAATACCGGTGGATTTACAGGTCCAGCACCGGAGCCGATCGGTGAAATTCCCCCGCTGCTTGTTCCATTGCCATCACCAACTTAAGTCGGAAGGCTGCCATAATTATCTTAAGGGGGCGAGTGAACATCGTGTACGTGAATGTATGGGAACATCTCCGTTATTTATATATTCAGAATGTGTATTTGACTGAACGACTTGCCGGATTGGAGCAACAAATCTTGACACTCTCCCAACGCATGGAACAGGGAGCAACGAAGGAACCTTGCGTTCAGAAAATTGAGTATCGGTTTGACCAATTGAAAATCGATACACTGCAAGGCACGTTGCATATCGGTGTAAAACCCGGTCAACATGCGAACGATGATGATTGGACACTGAACGAAATCCCTTTGCCGGACCCAGGGGGGAAGGCGACGTTCCCAACAATTCATGCGCATGTCCACCGCTATGTGACCGAATCCGTTCCTTCCGTGGTTCAACAGCAAGCGGAAGTGATAGGTATTGAGCTTGAACCAGAAGAAATGGAACGTATTGTGGGGGATCTTCGCTCTCAAGTTGACGCTCGAATTGCCCATTATATGAAAGTTTCAGAAGTGGACCCGACGCAAGATCCCCAAACTTTTGAAAGGCACATCGCTGAGCGTACGATTCAAGATATCGATACGGCAGTACGAACATTCATGGGACAAAAATCATCAAGTGAGAAGAGGGGAAACCAATGATTCGAATGGTTGTGATTAATCGTGAAATTTCGGTTGGGAACATCAGTATGCTAGGGGTTACAGCCGGTTCTGTGATGATTGTGGGTGATACCCAATCCATCTCCTGTGCTTCCGTTTTGGACACACCGCCAGAAGCTGTTGCCATCGCACCAATTCAACCGTTCCCTTCCCCAGCTCCGGGTGCGCGTTAAGATGTTGCGCGTTTCTATCGTTGAGGGGATTCAGATTGGTCAAGTGTATGATTCCAGCGTTGTTCTTGTTGGGGATAGTGGCCGAATTGAAACAACATTCTTTGCGTTTGCTGTTAAACGGGAAATCCCGCGATACTTCGGGAATGAGGGAGATTTTGCTCGGTATCCATTTTACCGCATCCCCATCCCGTCGCTTCCGCCAAGTCCTGAAGTAGCGGTTCATGTTGAACATGAGCAAGTTGCGATTCGCGTTCAACACATGAAAATAAATTCGGTTTCGTTTTCTAGTGTGGTGCAAATAGGTTCGAACGCGTTGATCATGACCGAGGACCGAGAAAAGAAGTTCCGACAACTGCTTCCCCGTCCCACGTAAAAATCGCAACAAGATTGTACATGTCATTGATGATTCGTGCATGTACCGATCGTTGCGGTTCTTGTACATTAAGTGTATATGTCGATGAGGAGATGTCGTGATGGAACGGATGAAAATTGGTTTACAGATGTATACACTGCGCAACGAAACCGCGCAAGACTTTTTAGGTACACTTGCGAAGGTTGCAGCGTTAGGGTACGAAGGTGTGGAGTTCGCAGGATATGGCGGGTTCGATGCCGCAACGTTGCGAAGCGAGTTGGATCGACTCGGTTTGGTTTGCTTAGGCAGTCATGTTTCGCTTGATCGCATGATCCAAGCATCAGAAGTAGAGATACAATTTAATTTGGCACTGGGTAGCAAATATATTGTCATTCCAAATATGGGTGAGAAACGGTACGGTTCTGATGCACAACTTGCCCAAACGTGCGAGATCTTCAAGGATATTGGGGAATTGTGCGCGCAAAGTGGTATTACATTAGGATATCATAATCATTCGTTTGAACTTGAACGTAAATTTGGGGAACTGCCGATGCTTGATACGATTTTTTCGAATGTGCCTGCTTCAGCACTACAGGTTGAGCTGGATGCTTGCTGGGTCCATAACGCCGGTTATGATCCTGTTGCTTATGTAGAGAAATACAAGGGTCGAATTCCGATCGTCCATCTGAAAGATATGCAGCGCATCGATGGAAAAGCAGAAACTTTCGAGTTGGGACGTGGTGAAGTAAATTTGCAAGGGATCGTTGAAGCTGCAGCAATTTCAGGTACACAATGGCTCGTTGTCGAACAAGACAGGTGTCAACGTCCACCGCTCGAAAGTGTTGCGATCAGCATGGATTGGCTGCGTGCGAATGGATTAAGATAAATACAGTCTATGAGAATCGTGTACAGGCACGAATAGGCAGATGCCCTCATACAATGTAGGGATGCGATACTTCGAAGCATAAGAATGTTTTGGAGCGTAGCACAACCTCAGGGGGTGGCTTATTCGTGCCTGGTTTATTTGCATTGATTGCGCTTTTTATCAAACAGATTGCATTGTTGGTCTCCTATGTGAAGAACAATGCATTCCCGCAACCGCTCACCGAAGATGATGAGGCGAAACATCTGCGTCTCATGGCCGAGGGCAAGCAACATTCGCGTAACGTACTCATCGAGCATAATCTGAGGCTTGTGGCCCATATCGTCAAGAAATTTGATAATACAGGTGAGGATTTGGAGGACTTGATCTCGATCGGAACCATCGGTCTGATCAAAGCGATTGAATCATATTCCCCTGACAAGGGCACAAAATTGGCGACTTTCGCGGCGAGATGTATCGAGAATGAGATTCTCATGCACATTCGTTCCTTGAAAAAAACGAAGAAAGATGTATCTCTTCATGACCCGATCGGCACGGATAAAGAGGGGAATGAGATTACGTTAATTGATATTCTGGGAACGGAGAATGATGAAGTCGCTGAACAAGTTCAGTTAAAAATTGAGAAGTCCAAAATTCATGCGCACTTGGGAATATTAGACGGACGTGAACAGGAAGTGATTCGAAGTCGGTTCGGATTGGATCATGGAGGTGAGGAGCGAACACAACGCGAGATTGCGAAGGAACTGGGCATCAGCCGATCTTATGTGTCGCGTATTGAGAAGCGGGCCTTAATGAAGTTATACCATGAGTTTTACAAGACGAAGCGTTCGCCGTAATCCATCAAAAAAAATCGTTCTACGGTGTACGTGCTCCGCCCACTTCTAGTAAAATAGGGGTAGATCATACTCAAGAGGGGGCACAATGAAATGGATGCTACGTTTTTGGATGATGTGAGGATCGTTGCAAACTTAAAAAGTAACCTTGAATCTTGTATTTATGGTAAAAGTTTAGAAATTGATCTTTTATTGACCGCGTTGCTTGCAGGCGGTCATGTTTTATTAGAAGACGTTCCGGGCACTGGGAAGACCGTTCTAATAAAGGCATTAGCCAAATCGATTTCCGCACAATTTCGTCGGATTCAATGCAATCCAGATTTACTCCCTACTGATATTACCGGCATATCGATTTATCATCCTAAACACGAGACGTTCGAATTTCGTCCTGGCCCGATCATGACAAACATTTTGTTGATCGATGAAATTAATCGAGCGACGACGAAGACCCAATCCGCATTGCTTGAAGCGATGGAAGAACATCATGTTACCGTTGACGGAGAATTGTATCCGCTTCCAAATCCGTTCTTATTGTTAGCTACACAAAATCCAATCGAATTCGAAGGAACGTACACATTGCCGGAGGCCCAGATGGATCGCTTTATGTTAAAATTTGCACTTGGGTATCCCGATGAGACTACGGAACGACGAATGGCACAAATTCAAACCGTCGCTCAACCATTGGAACAATTGATGCCTGTTACAGATGGAGACAAGCTATTGCAGTTGCAACAGCGTGTTGCTTCAGTGCATATCGATGACACGGTGACGAATTATACCGTACAAGTTATTCGCCGAACAAGAGAGCATCGACAACTTACGCTTGGAGCCAGCCCTCGAGCCACGTTGGCTCTTATTCGTGCTTCGAAAGCACACGCATTCCTGCAAGGTCGAGATTATGTGATTCCAGATGATGTCAAACAATTAGCTCCCTACACGATTGCACACCGATTGGTGTTGGATGTTGAAGCACGCATGGATGGAATGAGTGTGGAGAAAGTGATACAATCCATTCTCCGGGAAGTGATTGCCCCGGTTCGATTGGAGCGATAATATGCAACGCGCACCCAAATCGATCCGTTGGTCGGTGAAGGCTTGGGGATTGGGACTTGCACTTCTCTCCAGCTCCTTCTTTGTATTGTTTCAAGGTGGAAAGTTGTCGTTAATGTTGCTTATTATCATCACTTTTTTGACCGTTTATTTGGTGTTAGGGCGTTGGAGCGGCATCGCTTCTGCCCGTGGTCAAAGGGAAATCTCAGGCGTAACCGGCGGTTCCATTCTACAATCCGCAAGTGCATTGAAAGTCCATATTCATGTTGAAATACCAGGTTATTGGCCGATTCCTTATGTCTTTGTGAAGGACAAGCTGACTCGCCATGGAGGCGAGAGTCAGCATTATGAAGGCACATTCGTTCCTGATTGGAGAAGACGCGGTGAACTCACGTATGTGACGCCGCCGTTGGAACGCGGGCTGTATCACTACGAACGACTCGAATGTGTGACGGAGGATATTTTTGGGTTTTTTGAACATCGCGGGAAAATTCACACCCCCCTAACGTTTAGCGTTTTGCCGCGAACGGTGAACATACCTCAATGGCTGCAACTTCATACGCTGTTTCAAGGCAAACAGCAACAGTCATCGTCCCTGGGTTCCCATCGGGAAACAACGCAGATGAATGGCGTCCGTGAATTCATTTATGGTGATCGACTAGCCAAAGTGCATTGGAAATCGACCGCACGAACAGGTTTATGGAAATCAAAACAATTTGAGCGGGAAGCACTTTCCAAGTTACATTTGATTCTTGACTCCCAATCAAGCGCTTATCGCAATAAGGATCAGTTCGAACTAGCTGTCTCGATCTCGGCTTCTTTGCTCCAATTTGCGATCTCGCGTAAAATGGCTATCGGACTCGCCACTTCGAATGCAGATCAAGCGATTCATGTTTCACCGGGTGGAGTGGAGGCATACAGAACCATTGAACGGCATCTCATTGAAGTGCAACCGGTTCAGACAAAGATGCTTTCCCATAAATTGGTCGACCGACTGATCTCCAAAGCAAACGGAAGTATGTTTGTCATCATCACCCCTCAGCGCAGCGATGAACTTGCCAAGTTGTTGCGATTGATGCATATGAAGGGCGCAGGCGTTTGTCTTATTGATGTGAGTCCTGCCGAAACAAACCAAACGCAAGAAGAATGGACAACTACATTGCTTTCTTACGGTGTTGTTACGTACCGCATGAATAAGCTTGAACAACTTCCCGTTTTGTTAGGAGGGAGCGGATCATGATGGAGCGGTTTAGAAATGGGTTGCAAGAGTGGCTGTTCTCTAACTTGCATGATAAGGCGTTGAAATTTCTACTCGGCATTCTGCTTTATCAGTATGTCATTTGGTTTGATTTTTATTGGTTGGCACAAACACGGTTACTTGTGGAGGCGGCATTACTAATAACCTTGATTTGCGCAATCTTCATTCCCAGTTTTTGGCTGCGCGGTATCATCTCTACAACAGCGATCATTTGGGTTACACACCGTCTCATTCAACCCGAAATCGCCTGGGACTGGCAAAATGAGACGTTGCGCGAATGGACTGCAGCCTTCTTTCAAGGAATTGTTGACTATGGACTTTCCTTAAGCCCATTCGTTTGGTTTGCCCTTGCGGCTTGGGTCCTGTATGCTTTTTTACATTGGTATTTGCAGACACAATGGCGCATCGTTTTTTTCTTGATCGCCAGTGTCGTCGTACATTCCGCTGTTGATTCTTTTAGCCAGTTTGTTTTATGGGAACAAGTTGCCATCATCATCGGCTGTGGATTGCTTATGCTTGTGATTCAACATGTAAAGCACCTGAAGTTAAAAGATCCTGACGGTTATGTTCATTTGATGAGTTATCCGTTACCTATGCTCGTGATGATAGTCACGATTGTATCAGGTTCGATTTTGTTGGGAATTGTAGCGCCAAGCGTTCGACCCTTGGTGATGGATCCTTACACTGCTTGGATCACATACCAGGGGAAAGTAGTACCGCTTCTTAGTAGCAGTCCTGGATTTGTAAGGAGTACGGTTTCCGTCAGTCCATCATCATCTGGATATAGTCGGAATGATTTGAATTTAGGCAACACATTTAATTTCGATTACTCACCTGTATTCACCGTGGATACAACACGACGAAGTTATTGGCGAGGTGAAACAAAGCTATTTTACAATGGCCAAGGTTGGGAGAATGGTACGACCCGCTTAGGATTGGAAGAACAACTTACGAGAGTCGATCGAACGCCAATTATACCGAAACCGCTTGAGCCGTCCGGCTTAGAAACAATCGAAGTGACACAAACCGTGAGAATGATATCTAAGACATCATTCCCAGTTTTGTTTGCAGCTCCCTACGCTTTTGAGGTCAAGTCGTTGACTGGTGATAGCGAATCGGTGAGTTTGGCTGGGGCGTACTGGGATCGTACGCAGCAAGCTGTGATTTGGTCTGAAAATAGTGAGAAAGCGTATCCATCCTCCTATACGATTGTTTCTCGTATGCCTGTCATTGATGAAGCAAAGTTACGAACTGCAAAGCCCCTTGCAGATGCAACCGCATTCCGGGACCATTTGCAACTGCCAACAGAACTCCCTGGACGGGTTGTTTATTTAGCGGAAGGCATTGTTGCGAATGCAAACAATCCATATGATCAGGCAAAAGCATTGAGCACTTGGTTAAGCCGAACATTCACTTATACGAATAAACCAGATCTTTCCAAACGGCAAAGTTCTGATTTTGTAGACAGCTTTTTGTTTGAAATGAAAGCGGGATATTGCGATTATTACTCAACAGCAATGGTTGTCATGGCGAGATCCATTGGTTTGCCAGCCCGCTGGGTGAAAGGATACGTTTCGGGTCAGTCTGCCACACAAGCTGTCATGGAACAATTTGTGCCAGATGAGGCAATCGTTACAGATGGTCCAGACTTGTATACCGTCCGCAATTCAGATGCGCACTCATGGGTGGAAATCTATTTTCAAGGCTTTGGATGGGTCCCTTTTGAACCAACTCCTGGATTTACACTACCTCTTGAACAAGTTTCCGACAGAGAGAATGTTCCATTGCCCCGTGATGAAGTGGATGTTTCATCCCAATTGCGCGACGCAACGGAAGAGGGAGGAAATTTAAATCAGATCGTAATGACAGTTGCTGCACTTGCTTTCATTGGCCTTGTATTAGCACTCATTGCCATCAAGAAGCAGTGGTTCAAAACCGTGCGGTTTAGAACATTCGGGCGCTTCCCGAACTACAATCTTACATTCCAAGCGGAGATGGAGCGAATGCTGTTGCGTTTACGACGCAGAGGTTTCGGATGGAGTGATCACCAAACATTGCGTGAGATGATTCAAAGTTGGAGCAAGACGCATGCATGGATGATAGAGGATATGGAAATATTGCTCCAAACGTTCGAGAAAGCAAAATATAGTAAAGACGGGATTACGGAGGTTGAGTTTTTGCAAGCCATTCAGCGCATTCGCAAACTGCGTGAAAGTTTGTGATTGTTTTTGTTTCTAGTTTTAATATGTTATGATGTTGCCCAAGAGTGTTGTGTGGAGGGAAGATTTTGTTACACTTAATGCTGCCAAAGCAGCAGGTTCCTACGATCTATGACATAGAACTAGCAAAACTTAAGCAGAACGGTATCCGTGGAATCATTACAGACCTTGACAATACATTGGTTGGCGCGAAAGTGGTCCATGCAACTGAACAATTACAGGAATGGTTACATCATGTTCATGACCAAGGTTTTCAAGTCGTTGTCGTCTCGAACAACAACGCTTTGCGGGTACATACTTTTGCCCATCCGTTGCAGCTCGATTACGTATATCGCGCAAGAAAGCCTTTATCCATTGCTTTTCGCCGTGCAATTGCCACCATGTCACTTCAACCCCATGAAGTTGCAGTTATCGGTGACCAAGTCATGACGGATGTTTTTGGTGGTAATCTTCAAGGTTTGTTTACCATCCTGGTGAATCCCATTGCGATTGATGATGAAAGCTGGTTCACACGACATGTAAATCGAAATTTAGAGCGTTATTTTGTTTCCAAATTGCGCAAGAGAGGATGGCTTCCATAAGTGAAATCCACGAAAGGAATGGGAGTCCGTTGCACGGGTTGCGGTATTCATCTGCAGACAGAACATAAGGAGACTTTAGGGTATGTTCCTCCGTCCGCTGCAGAACGTGCGCCCCTATTGTGTCAGCGGTGTTTTCGTATCAAACATTACAATGAAAGTTCCACAGTCACAACAGATCACAATGAGTACCTTCGTCTTCTGAACAAAGTGGGTGAAACTGACAACCTTGTTGTACACACGACAGACATTTTTGATTTTGAAGGTACGTTAATCGGTGGGTTAAGGCGATTTGTTGGAGACAATCCGATTATTCTGGTTGTGAATAAAGTCGATTTGATTCCAAACGGGGTCAACCCTAATCGCATACGCAATTGGGTACAGCGTCGTACCAAGGAAGAAGGGTTGCGGACAGAAGAGATTGTACTCATTAGCGCTAAACACGGTCTCGGCTTCGATCGACTTGCACAGACGATTCAATTGTTACGTAAGGGTAGAGACGTCTATATTGTGGGCGCAACGAATGTGGGTAAATCTTCTATCGTAAATCGAATGATCCGCGAATATAGTGACCTTGAGGCCGAAATTACCGTCTCAGCCTACCCAGGTACAACACTCAGTACGATCACGATTCCCTTCGATGATCGTTCATCTATCGTGGATACGCCAGGAATTGTTTATCCATGGCGCTTAACAGAGCTCATTCATTCGAAGGAATTGCATCAAGTCATGCCGGACCGAGTGCTTAAACCCATGACGTACCAACTCAATCCTGAGCAGACGCTTTTCTTTGGCGCATTGGCCAGATTCGACTTTCTCGAAGGTGAGCGACAATCTTTCACTTGCTATGTTTCTCCTGCATTAAAGTTGCATCGCACCAAGTTGGATCATGCCGATCAGTTGTATGCAGAACAATGCGGGCGTTTGCTTCAACCGCCTGCTTTAGAGCATGAGGGGAAATTGCCTCCGTTGACGAAACATCGTTTTCGAATTCGACAGGGGACGCAGCATGATGTGTTCATTTCGGGATTGGGTTGGATCCAAACCCATGCAGGTACAGGAGCTTTGATCGAATTACATGCCCCCAGAGGCGTAAAAGTCATTCTGCGTGAACGTTTATTGTGATTTGTCGGGAACAGGAGGAGTCGGTGCGATGCAACCGCTCAATGGGGGAAAACAACGATTGAATGTAAACAGCGACACACTTTTATATGGCGTATTTGGTGATCCGGTTCGTCATTCGCGCTCACCGGTGATGTTGAGCAGGGCGTTCGCAGAGACGGGGATCAATGCGGTCTATGTTGCCTTTCATGTGCGGCCCGATCAACTGGGTGATGCAGTGCGTGGTGTGAGAAGCTTAGGCATACGCGGCGTGAATGTCACCATCCCTCACAAAATAGAAGTGATGAATTATCTGGATGCGATTGATGAAACTGCTAAAATTGCAGGCGCAGTGAATACGATCGTGAATCGTGATGGGAACTTAACGGGTTACAATACCGATGGGATCGGATATGTTCGATCTTTGCAAGAAGAGACAGGTGTTGCTTTGAAAAATTCGCGCATTCTTTTGCTTGGGGCCGGCGGTGCAGCACGGGGTGTAGCACATGCTTTAGCTCGGGAAGTACCTTCGCACATATTCATTACCAATCGCACACCTTCTAAAGCTTTGCAACTTGCTGCAGAGTTGGAGTATGTCAGCTCGGAGGCGGTGCCGTGGGAGCAAGTGGAAGAAATGATTGACAAGGTTGATGTTGTGATCAACACAACACCGATCGGCATGTCCCCCAGAATCGATGAGATGCCCATAGATCCCAGGAAAATACAACCCGGCGCTGTTGTAAGTGACCTTATATACAATCCACTCATAACAACGCTCTTACAACGAGCAAAGTCATACGGAGCTAAAATTCACGGCGGGCTAGGTATGTTTATTTATCAAGGTGCTTTTGCGTTTGAATATTGGACAGGATATGGTGCTCCGGTAGATGCAATGCGGCAAACCGTGCTGGAAACATTCATTTCACAAGGTAGCGCAAAACCATGACGCAACGGATTGGACTGATGGGTGGCACATTCGACCCGATTCACTTTGGACATCTTGTTGCTGCTGAGACGGCGAAGGAACTCGCGCAACTCGATGAAGTATGGTTTATGCCTACATACCGACCGCCGCACAAACAACAAACGGATGGTGCATCACCGGAACGGCGCAGGGACATGGTACAAATAGCGATAGCAGGAATACCTTATTTTCGTTTGGAACCGCTTGAACTGGATCGGGGCGGTATTTCATATGCCATTGACACAGCAGAACTGCTTACGAATCGATTCCCTGACAAGAGCTTCTTCTGGATCATTGGCGGCGATATGGCATGCTATTTACCCCAATGGTATCGCATCTTGGATTTGGTGAGGATGGTAACATTTGTTGCACTCAACCGCCCAGGTTACACAACGGATCTAACAACACTTCCTGCATCGATTCAGGAGCGTGTTCAGTTGTTCGAGATGGTTGCGCTGGATGTTTCTTCTACGACAATCCGCCAGAGATTACGCCATGGACAGACGGTTCGATTTCTGCTTCCTGATCAAGTTCTTGATTATATCCATCAACAAGGGATTTATTCGGAGGTTCGACAGCAGCATGAATTATGAAGAGATCGTCGCAATTGTTCAAAGGGACATGCCCGTCCGCCGGTGGAGTCACACTCAAGGGGTAATCCAGACGTCTATCGACTTGGCTCGATGGTTTGGTGCGAATCCAGAGAAAGCCCAAATTGCTGCCGCCTTGCATGATGTTGCGAAATATTGGCCTGTTGAGCAACAGCGCATGTTTATTGAATCAGAAAATCCCGCGAATGATGTATTGCAATATGACAAACAATTGTGGCATGCACATGCAGGAGCGCACGCGGCGAATGTACAGTTCGGCATAGAGGATCCCGAAATTCTCAATGCCATCCGATATCACACGTCTGGCCGCATCGGGATGTCGCTTCTCGAGAAAGTAGTATGTCTTGCGGATTATATAGAACCCGGGCGCGATTACCCTGGTGTTGATCAACTCCGATTGCTTGCTAAAGAACATCTCGAACTCGCGCTCATTGCTGGTCTCGATAACACGATGAGGGTGCTTATCGAACAAGGGAAGCGAATTTACCCGCTTACATTGCTAGCTCGTAATGATCTCATCCAATCCATAACACAGGAGGTTTAAGAATGACCCTATCCTCTGAAGCGTTGTTGCACATGACTCTGAATGCTGCGGAAGACAAGAAAGCGTACCAAATTACAGCTTTGGATTTAAAGGACATTTCACTCGTAGCTGACTATTTTGTGATTTGTCATGGCAACTCCGATACGCAGGTGCAAGCCATTACAACGGAAATTCGAAAACAAGCTGAAACTGCTGGTGTGAAAGTGCGCGGCATTGAAGGTTTTGATACGGCTCGTTGGGTACTTATTGATCTTGGTGACGTCGTAGTGCATGTTTTTCACCGTGAAGAAAGAGAATATTATCATATCGAGCGTATTTGGTCTGATGCCAAAGTCATTGCATACGCTGAAAAATAAGGAGCGAACCGAGCATGGCCGTATTGGAAGCCGGGATCGTATTCAACCTGCAAGTTGAGAAAGAAACGCCCCACGGATTTATTTTGACGAATGGCAGCCAGAAAGTGCTTCTCCCTTTCCCTGAAGCGCTCGGTCAGCCATTGCATGAGGGCATGAGCATTAATGCGTTCTTGTATCACGATAGTGAAGATCGCATGACGGCTACATTGCGTTCGCCGCTTGCCAGATTCGGCGAAATCACACGTTTGACGGTGGCAGACATTCATCCCACTTTGGGATGCTTCTTAGAAATTGGTCTGCCTCGTCATGTGTTATTGCCTGACAAGGAACTTCCCAGGGAACCAAGCATTCGCCCCGTCATTGGCGACGAAGTTATTGTGCGAATCGATCGAGATAAAGAAGGCCGTCTTCTAGCAAGAGCAGTGAAGGAGGAAGACCTTAAGGCATGTACATTCCATGCACCTGCCGATTGGCGTAATCGATGGATGGAAGCGTTAGTTTATCGGACGTTGCAATCGGGTTCGCTTGTCATCGTACTTGGCGGTGTGCTTGGATTTGGCGTCATCGGGTTTATCCCCGAACATGAGCGAACGCGAGCGCTGCGGATTGGCGAGAAAGTCCAAGTTCGGGTGACATACATTCGTGAGGATGGGCATGTAAATTTGTCCATGCGTCAGCGTAAAGAAATTGGACGCAATGAAGATGCGGACAAATTGCTTGATTTCCTTCGTTCAAAACCTAACGGTGCCATGCCTTATTCCGATGAGACGCCGGCGGATTTGATTTCACAACGGTTTGGGATGAGTAAGTCGGCTTTTAAACGTGCCCTTGGCAAGTTGATGAAGGATGGCAGCATTGTGCAGAAAGGCAGCTGGACCCACCTTACTGCAACCGATGCACAGACGCAAACCGTTCCAGAAGGTGAGCGGTAAGGATGAACAAGTGGAAGGATGCCTCTCCAAGTCAACCATCGTATCAAACCTTCGCCTACGTATACGATCAATTAATGGCCGACATGCCTTATGGTGAATGGCTTGGGTGGCTTGAGTCGTATTGGAGTATCCACGGTCGGCCAACGACCATCGTAGATTTGGGTTGTGGCACAGGTACGATTGCCATCCCGCTCGCACAATCTGGCATGCAAGTAAAAGCGATTGATCTTTCGAAAGACATGTTGCAAGTTGCGAATCGCAAAGCCATGGCTGCCCAACAGGATATGACATTCACCGGAACACTTGAATGGGTAGAAGCGGATATGCGCCGATGGTCGACGAAGCAGAAAGTTGATAGTGTGATCTCATTATGCGATTGTCTGAACTACATGACGTCCGAGGAAGATTTGTTGCTTACATTCCAGTCCACGTACAACGGATTGGTGGATGGCGGTACGTTCCTTTTTGATATGCATCATTGGAATCAGTTGGCAGATGTTGCGGCTCACGAACCTTACTGTTTGGATGAAGAAGATTTGGCTTACATTTGGACTTGTCAGCTTGATGAAACGGTAAGTTCTCTGGAACATCGCCTCGTTCTGTTCGTGCGTGAAGACAATCGATTTATCCGCGTTGTGGAATCCCACCGCCAGCGCGCTTTCCCTGCATCCACAGTGGTTCAACTACTGAAGAAAGCAGGTTTTGACCATGTGGAAACCTATGCTGATTTTACTTACGAACCGATCGATCATGACACGACCTTGCGTATGTTTTTTGTGGCTGTGAAGGGTGCTTGACACAGATGAAAGCAGCAACGTATAATTTGACAAATGGATATAGATAGCAAAGACAAAGAATAGTACCCTGAACCTTTGATCCAGAGAGCCGATGGTTGGTGCAAGTCGGTACAAGGGCAAGGTGAACTCACTTTGGAGCTCTGCGACATAAAATCGCAGCGAAATCTTCGCGTTAAGAAGTCAAGTGAACGGTTGGATGAAGAACGTCCCCGTTAACTAGGGTGGTACCACGGGAACAATAACTCTCGTCCCTAGCGATGTTTGCTAGCGGCGAGGGTTTTTTATTTTTTTGTAGGAGGAAAGGGATATGTCAGAGTTCATCAAACAACCAGGTGGATATACACCGCAACAAATCGAGCCGAAGTGGCAACGATATTGGGACGACCACAAGACGTTCAAAGTGCTAGATAACCCAATTTTACCGAAATTTTATGCACTTGACATGTTCCCTTATCCGTCGGGTGATGGATTGCACGTAGGTCATCCAGAGGGATATACTGCAACGGACATTGTTTCCCGATACAAACGGATGAGAGGCTTTGATGTTTTGCATCCAATGGGTTGGGATGCGTTCGGTTTGCCAGCGGAACAGCATGCGCTCAACACGGGCAAACATCCGCGGGATATTACATTTCGCAATATCGATAACTTCCGCAGACAGATCAAATCGCTCGGATTCAGTTATGATTGGGATCGTGAGTTTAGCACGACAGACCCTGATTACTACAAGTGGACGCAGTGGATTTTCTTGCAGTTATATGAACGCGGACTTGCTTATGTCGCTGAGATGCCGGTGAACTGGTGTCCTGTGCTGGGCACCGTCCTTGCGAATGAAGAAGTGATCGACGGCGTAAGCGAGCGCGGTGGTCATCCGGTCATACGTATGCCGATGCGGCAATGGGTGTTAAGAATTACTGCATACGCTGAACGATTGCTCGAAGATTTGGAACCATTGGATTGGCCGGAGAGCATCAAGGAAATGCAGCGCAACTGGATCGGCAAATCGGTTGGTGCCGAAGTAACATTCACAATTGACGGTGTGAATGAGAAACTGATTGTTTTTACGACTCGTCCAGACACGTTATTTGGTGCTACATATTGTGTGTTGGCGCCAGAGCATGAATGGGTCGACGTGATTACAACGGATGGTTGCAGAACAAGCGTTGAAGCATATCGTGATGCCGCAGCGCGTAAGAGCGATTTGGAACGGACGGATTTAGCGAAAGATAAATCGGGCGTATTCACGGGAGCGTATGCTGTAAATCCTGTCAATGGGGCGAAAATACCGATCTGGATTGCAGATTATGTTCTTGCTGGTTATGGGACAGGTGCAATTATGGCTGTGCCAGGGCATGATCAACGCGACTGGGAATTTGCGATGAAGTTTGATTTGCCGATTATTGAAGTACTTAGCGGCGGGAATTTAACAGCAGAAGCTTTCGTTGGCGATGGTCCGCATGTCAATTCGGCATTTCTAGATGGCTTGTATACTTCTGAAGCGATTGAGCGAATGATTGAGTGGTTGGAAGCGCAAGGCAAAGGGGCAAAGAAAGTCACCTATCGCTTACGCGATTGGTTGTTCTCACGACAACGTTACTGGGGTGAACCCATTCCAATTCTACACCTTGATGATGGTACGATGAAGGCTGTACCTTACACCGATTTACCGCTATTGTTACCAGATGTGGATGAAATACGACCTTCGGGCACAGGGGCATCGCCGCTTGCTAACGTCACTGAATGGGTAGAAACAGTCGATGCGAGCACAGGCAATCGGGTGCGGCGCGAGACGAACACGATGCCGCAATGGGCGGGCAGTTGCTGGTATTATTTACGGTTTATCGACCCGCATAACGATCAAGAGTTGTGTTCGAAAGAACAACAAGCGCGTTGGCTTCCTGTCGACCTTTATATCGGCGGTGCTGAACATGCGGTATTGCATTTGTTGTACGCTCGTTTTTGGCACAAAGTATTATATGATATAGGCGTAGTTTCAACGAAGGAACCGTTCTACAAATTGGTTAACCAAGGGATGATTCTCGGTGACAACGGGGAGAAAATGAGCAAGTCGCGTGGGAACGTGATCAATCCGGATGAAATCGTGAATACTTACGGGGCTGACACACTTCGGATGTACGAGATGTTCATGGGCCCATTGGAGCAAACAAAGCCTTGGAATACGAACGGTGTAGAGGGTGTATTCCGATTTTTAAATCGGGTATGGCGGTTGTTTGTGAACGAGGAAGGGATGTTGCACCCCAAAATTCGCACAGACAGTCACACGGATACGTTCCAACGAACGTTGCACCGCACAATTAAGAAGCTTACTGAAGATTATGAGGCATTGCGGTTCAACACGGCGATTTCCCAGATGATGATCTTCGTGAATGAGGCATACAAGATGGATACGTTGCCGCTTGACGGCATGAAGCAGTTTGTACAACTTTTATCTCCGATTGCGCCGCACATCGCTGAAGAGCTTTGGGAAAGAATGGGGGAATCAAGTTCAATTACGTACGCACCTTGGCCGACCTACGATGAATCATGGACAATAGATAACGAGGTTGAGATTGTCATTCAAGTGAATGGTAAAATCATCGAACGCGCCACGGTGGCTGCAGACGCTGACGAGCAAACCTTACAAGCCAATGCAATCCAACTGGAGAAAGTACAAGAAGCGATGCAGGGCAAACAAATTCGCAAAGTAATTGCTGTCAAGGGCAAGCTTGTCAATATCGTAGTTGGATAAACTGCGCATTACGTTGGATTGAGGAACACTCCTTCGACTTTCTCCAATTCTGCATCAAATTTTTGATGTGTCGTCCGAATTAATCGTTCGAACGTTTGATCCAGATCAACGGCAAGAATTTGCAGACCTTCTGCAGTAATGCCGCCGGGGACTGTGACTTTATTTCGCAATGTTTCGAGTGTAAATCCCCCGGTGGTCAAGAGCAAACCTGTCCCGAGAATCATCTCTGCGGCGAGTTGGTTTGCCTCAAGCTGAGGAAGATCCGTCATGTTAACGGCTGCCCGAACAAATTTTTCTAAAATAAATGCAATGAATGCGGGACCGCAGCTTGATAAATCGGATGAGATGCGTGTGAATTGTTCCGAGACACGAATCGGTTTAGAAATGTGCTGTAACAGGTTCTGCATCCAATCTATATCCGCTTTGGACATACGGGAACCATACATGGCTAGTGTCGCGCCACTACTCATGTAATTGGTGACGCTCGGGATGACTTTTGCAATCTTACTAGGCAAATGATCCTCTAAGAGGCGGATGGATACAGGGCTTGTGATGGAAACAATCAACTGTTCGGCGGTAACAACCGGATGAATATCATCGATCACATTCCTAAACTGCGTCGGTCTTACGCACAAAAACAAAACATCACATTTTTCCGCAACTTCCGTATTTGTTGATACAGCCTTTATGCCTGGCTGGGCCTTGGCGAGCTGGATAGCTTTCTCAACCGTTCGATTCGAAATGAAAATTTGATTTGGCTCTAATGCACGTGAGCGGATGAATGACTCAATCAACATCGTTCCCATGTTTCCCGTCCCTATAAAACCAACGTTCATATGGTTCCCTTCCTTCTGTGGAGTAACTTGGGTGTATGTTTATTTATATGGCGATGCGTTGTTGTCCTATGCGTCTAATGTCCGCGACAGATTCAAGTAAGGAGTTGCTACCGAACATGTCTTTGCGAACGTTACTTATCTTCATCCCGTTGCTGTTAGCAGCAATTTTCGCAAGTTTTTTAGCTAATCATCTTGAACGCAACCAAACCATAGCCGGTGAATGGTACGACGTGAATGATCAGGTTGCTGCATGGTTGGATGCAACGGAGCAAATTGCACCAACTCAGTTAACTTCACCAGAACAAATAACGGACCGGTTGAATATAAATCTTGCAACCGCAAGTGAATTGGAATTATTGCCATTCATTGGTCCCGCGAAAGCACAAGCGATTATCGATTATCGGAAGGTGCATGGAACGTTCCAAAAACTTGAGGATGTAAAACAAGTCAAGGGAATTGGGGATGGCATTTATGCAAAGATCAAAAGTAAAATTAAACTGGAATAACACTTTTCTTTCGATAAAGAATATGAGAAAATTCATGTGAAATTGAATTTATCTATCATATCAGGAGGGATTTTCGTGACCGACCCCAACTCATGGTCGTTAGACACACTTGCAGTTCACGCAGGACAAGCATTGGACCCGACGACCATGTCGCGAGCAGTGCCGCTGTACCAAACCACATCTTATGGTTTCCGTGATGCAGAGCATGCTGCAAATCTGTTTGGATTAAGGGAATTTGGTAACATATACACACGCATCATGAACCCTACCACAGATGTTTTTGAGAAAAGAATTGCCGCAATGGAGGGTGCGCCTGCTGCTTTAGCCGTAGCATCAGGACAATCAGCCATTACATACTCAATTCTGAACATCGCTGGTGCAGGGGATGAGATCGTATCCGCATCAAGTTTGTACGGTGGAACTTACAACTTGTTTTCGACAACATTGCCAAAAATTGGCATCAAAGTTCATTTTGTTGATCCCGCCAATCCCGAATCGTTCCGCGCTGCGATCACTGAACGAACAAAGGCACTCTATGTGGAATCGATTGGGAATCCGCGCGGTGATGTGATCGACATACGCGCTATCGCGAATATTGCGCACGAACATGGTATTCCCCTGATCGTGGATAATACTTTGCCAAGTCCTTATTTACTTCGTCCGATTGAGCACGGTGCTGACATCGTTGTGCATTCTGCAACGAAGTTTATTGGCGGACATGGGACATCTATTGGCGGTATTATTGTTGACAGCGGTAAGTTTGATTGGAAAGCGAGCGGTAAATTTCCAGACATGACAGAACCTGACCCAAGTTATCATGGTGTCGTTTACACGGATGCAGTCGGACCGATAGCTTATATTATTAAAGCACGAGTTCAATTGTTACGTGACATGGGTGCAGCCTTGTCGCCTTTCAATGCATTCATGCTCCTTCAAGGACTGGAGACATTGCACCTTCGAATGGAGCGGCACAGCTCCAACGCTTTGGCTGTAGCTCAATATTTACAAAACCATGCCGCGGTGGTTAGCGTAAACTACGCCGGTTTGTCAAATCACCCTTCCTATTCCCTTGCGCAACAATATATGCCAAGAGGTCAAGGCGCTATCCTCACATTCGAAGTGAAGGGTGGCATTGAAGCGGGTAAAAAACTAATCAATGCAGTCAAATTGTTCTCACACCTTGCCAATGTAGGGGATTCGAAATCACTCATTATCCATCCCGCAAGTACAACCCACTCCCAATTGGTGGGTGAAGAACTCGCATCAACGGGTGTTACGCCGGGGATGGTTCGGTTGTCTGTAGGTACGGAAGGCATCGTCGACATTATTGCAGATCTCGAACAAGCGCTTGACGCGAGTCAGAAGTAACCCTGTACGATGCGTAAAGACTGGGACACTTATTTTCTAGATATCGCGTACATGGCAGCAACGCGTTCCCAATGTTCTCGTCGTCGCGTAGGCGCTGTGCTCGTCAAGAAGAAGAAATTATTAGGCACAGCTTATAACGGTGCGCCGATGGGTGCTCAGGACTGTTCTGAGGCGGGTTGCATGATCGTTGAAGAGTTTGAGCTTGTGACGAGCGACGGTAACGAGCAATTCGTAAAGAAGCAACGCTGTGTAAGAACCATTCATGCGGAGCAGAATTTATTATTGTTCACCGATCTTCATGATCGGGAAGGCGCGACAGTATATGTCACGGATCAACCATGTTGGACGTGCGCGAATATGCTGGCTAACAGCGGTGTGAAAGAAATTGTCTACCATCGTTCTTATTTGAAAGACAGCGAGAAGGTAGAACGTCTGATGACACAACTAGGCATCCAATTCCGACAGATGACACCGTATACACCACCGATTGGGACTGAATAATCGCAGGAGCAATAGGGGAATGGAATATTATTGAGGCCATGAAGCACATGAGCCGCTCTCTCCGTTAGGGGTGAGCGGTTTTTTTGTTGAGGAGATGATGGATTGAGGCGAACGTTGTTGTGGACCGCCATTTGCTTTGTGACAGGAATGGCGGTGGCGGGAACTGTAAGTTGGCAAGGGATTGCCTTCGCCGTCTTATTATTTGGCATGTTGTTGATCTCAGGGATGGCTTTGTTTCGCCGCCAAGATTGGCCATTCATCGTAGGTTTGATCCTATCCTTCGCGCTAGGGGCCGCGTGGTATGAACAACATGAAATCGGGAACACCACCCACTTCCCATTCGCAGAGGGAATAGAGCAATCGATGCGATTACACGGCATGATCGTAACTCATCCTGTCATCGATGGAGACCTAGTTGTGTTTGACCTGCGGTCTACCGCGGCAAGTTGGGAGGCAAAGACAATGGATACCTTCGGTGAGAAGGTTCGAGTCTTCCTCAAGCTCACAACCCCCGCGGAGATAGGAATAGTTAAAGAATGGAGCAGGGGCGAGCAAATGGTGTTGGCCGGCGTACTGAAAGCGCCTATGCATGCAACAAATTTCGGCGCTTTCGACTATCGGGATTATTTGTACAAGCAGCATATTCATTGGACGTTACATGTCAAGGGCGCCGGTAATGTAAAGACAAAACCAATCGAGCCATGGACGATCCATCAGGGACTCGCCCACGTTGACAGGTTGCGTGACAAACTATCGGCTCGAGTGGATACTCTATTTAGTCAACCCGTCTCGGGTTTTATGAAGGGATTGTTACTTGGAGTTCGAGATGATCTCGATCCACAATCGTATGATGCATTCTCTCAGATTGGATTAACACACATCTTGGCCATTTCCGGGTTGCATGTGGGGCTCTATGTGGGTGCGATTCTCTGGTTGTTGCGGAGGGTCCCTATCACACGTGAGCAACGTCTAATGTTAACGATGATTGCAGTGCCCATCTATGTGGTGTTCACTGGAGCGTCACCTTCAGTCGTACGAGCGGGAATGATGGCCGTTATCGCATTGTATCTAGCCAAACGCCATGTGCTGCAAGACGGATTACACGTATTGGCATGTACAGCGGTGCTGATGTTGATTTGGAATCCTTACTATTTGTATAATGTAAGTTTTCAACTTTCGTTCGCGGTGACAGCAGGAATCATAAGAAGTGTCCCTTGGTTGACCGCGATGATTCCGATCCAATCTCGCGTAGTAAACACTGCAATCGCCGTAACGTTATCGGCTCAACTCGTTTCCTTTCCGCTTACCATTTATTATTTTAACGGATTTTCATTGTTGTCATTCATTGCGAATCTTGTCATGGTACCACTCTATAGTTTCGTGATCCTTCCTTTGGGTGCAATTGCGATCATTGTCTCATACATCTTTTTCCCTTTCGCGGATGGGTTGTCTTCTCTTGTGCAATGGATTGTGGTATTCAGCTTTGAGACGGTAGATCTGTTGAATCAGATCGAAGGGATGTTTCTGATATGGGCAACACCTCCCTTATGGTGGATAGGTGCTTATTATTTGGTGCTGTTTGGAATTTTATGGGCGAATTATGAACGCATGAAATGGAAGGTTCTCATCCGTTATGTGGTGCTTGGAAGCGGTTTTATTATCTTCGCCTTTATACTGGCTTATGCTTATCCATTGAATTGGGGCGAGCGTAGTTCCGCCGTAATTTCGTTCTTGGATGTGGGCCAAGGGGATGCCATCCTCATTCGGTCCCCCAGCGGTCAGCATCTGTTGATTGATGGTGGTGGAACATTGCGGTTTCAAAAAACAGAAGATCAGTGGAAACTGCGTCGGGATCCTTACGAGGTTGGTAAAGATGTATTGGTGCCGTTGTTAAAGAAAAGAGGTGTGCGTACCCTCGATGCTTTATTTCTCTCACACCAAGATACGGATCATATCGGCGGGTTGCAAGCCGTCATCGAAGAAATTCCGATTCGACACGTGTTTTTTAATGGTACGGTAAAGCCGAGCGATACGGCATCCCAATTTTTTCGAACAGCCATCGCAAAACAAATTCCGTTGTCCATCATTGATTCAGGTTCAACCTTGCAAATCGATTCAAATACAACCATTCACATCATCCAATCAGGCACCCAAGGACGCCAAGTGATCGCATTAAAAGAACAAAATAAAGCTTCATTGGTTTTGCTGATGTCCATTTTTTCACGGACGTTCTTATTCACGGGCGATATTAGCGCGAAACAGGAAGCACAAATTTTATCGCGTGTTTCATCGGCAACAATCACGGATGGAGTGCCTGTTGATGTAATGAAAATTGCACACCACGGAAGCAAGAATTCAACTTCTGGGGCATGGATTGACGCATGGAAACCAGGCATTGGCGTAATATCCGCTGGCCGAAACAATGTGTATGGGCATCCCCATCCGACAATTACACAACGACTGATGTCACAACAAATCATGACATATCGAACTGATCTGCATGGCGAAGTGCAATTTCGAATCACGCCCGGCCAATTTCAAGTCAGGACGAAACGTCCTACAACGACGGACCACTAGCAAACGAAGTTTTACTTTTTTTTCGACAACGACAAGGTCCGCAACATTTGCTCGGCCGCTTGTTCCATCAATGGTGCCGCTTCCCGCATCGCCTCATGTAATGTCATCGGAGAGTTCACGATCGACCAGACAGCACCTAAGCCATGCGCATAAAGCGGCTCAATCCCCTGTCCAACAGATCCTGCGAGTGCGACGGTGGGGACACCCGCTTTCTTTGCTTCTTGGGCAATGCCCATCGGTGTTTTGCCAGATGCAGTCTGGTGGTCGATGCGGCCCTCGCCTGTAATCACGAGATCCGCATCAAGAAGTTCTTTGCGCAGTTGGGTATGCGCAATGACCACATCGATGCCGCGTTGCGTAGTGACGGGAAAGAAAGCTTGGAATGCGCCGCCAATGCCCCCAGCAGCGCCAGCGCCAGGCAGGTCATGCATACGGATCCCTGTAGCTTGTTCAACGAGGTCTGCCCAAGAAGACATCTGTTGCTCGAGATCATCCACTTGATCAGGGGAGGCACCTTTCTGAGGTCCGAAAACACGTGTTGCCCCTTCGGATCCAAGCAGAGGGTTCTCAACGTCCGTAGCCAGAACAAATCGGGCTTCGGCGATGCGGGAATCCCATGCTGAGAAATCAATTCGTTCTATTTTTCCAAGCGCTCCCCCACCGAAGGCGACTTCATTACCGTTGTGATCCAGCAAGCGCAACCCTAAAGCTTGTAACATGCCGGCACCACCATCATTGGTTGCGCTACCTCCGATTGCAATAATAAATTCTCGACAACCTTGATCCAGTGCATGTTTTATAAGTTCACCCGTTCCATATGTCGTTGTTATGGCTGGATTGCGTTGAGATTCGTCAACCAAACAAAGTCCCGATGTCTTTGCCATTTCAATGACAGCCACATGTCCTTCCGTTAATAGGCCATACTCCGATTGTATGCATTCCCCCAAAGGACCGGTGACATGCACATCCATTCTTTCGCCCTTTGCGGCTGCAAGCAGGCTGTCGAGTGTTCCTTCACCGCCATCGGCAATCGGGATTTTAACAATATCTGCATAGGGTAAATAACGGCGTATTCCCCTTTCGATCGCGGATGCAGCTTCTTCTGAGGACAGGCTGCCTTTGAACGAATCTGGAGCGACAATAATTTTCATCATCTTCATCTCATTTCTTTCAATTGATCCTAATGTAACAAAATATCTTTCAAATTGCGAATGAAATGAATATGATGGATGTACAAACTGAACGGAATTGAGGGGGAACTGCAACATATGAATTTACTGTTCCGTCTATGGAGATACAAGGAAGGGGGAACCCATCTTGCCGGATCCAGGTCTCGTTAAAGCTGCTCAATCGGGTGATCGCGACGCCCTCATTATGCTTCTTCGAGAAATCGAGCAATTTGTATACCGAACAGCTTTTTATATTCTAAACAATGAACACGATGCGATGGACGCCTCCCAAGAAGCATTGATTCGAATTTATACGAAAATAAATGCCTACGAAGAGAAGGCACAGTTCAAGACTTGGGTGCAGCGTATCGTTACGAACATCTGCATCGATAAGTTTAGAAGAACGAAACCTTCTGTATCCATTGATGAACATCACATGACGTTCGCTACGAATGATCTTGTCGAACAAGCTGTAGTTGCTTCTTACACAGCGCAAGACATCCGTAATGCCATTCACGACTTGCCGGAACATCATCGAACGGTCGTTGTTTTACGCTATTTGCAAGACTTCTCGTATACCGAAATTGCTGATTCGCTCGGATTGCCGTTAAACACCGTAAAATCATATTTGTTCCGAGCAAGACAACAACTACAGACATCCTTGAGTCATTATCAAAAAGGTGGTGTGCATGAATGAATTGCGATGAGGTGATCGATTTGATTCAGCGTGATTTGGATGAAAACATTCTGGGAGAGGAACATCGCCGGGTTGCAGAACATACAGCATCTTGTCAAGCTTGTGCACAAATGCAGTCGCGTTTGCAACATTTGAATCTCGGATTGATGAATTTGCCGAATGTTGTACCCACATATAGTCTGGTTGATGCCATCTTGCCCGAGTTGGCGAAACTTGATGCGGCTACAGGTCATCAGAAGATGAACCGAATGGTTCAAGGTTGGCTCAACAAGAAGCACTTATTCACAACCAGTGGCGCTTTGAGCGCGGCTGTTGTGCTTGGTTTATTGATTGTCAATGGGTTGCCCGAACCCATGAATCCATCGGTTCAACCGCTTGCGAGTGAATCGAAAGCGCTCGATGCAGTGCAACAGTCCGTTATGGCTGAACCTCCCAGCCCGGCCACGTCTGCAACAATGGAGTCATCAAGTATGACGGAGTCATCAAACATACCGGGCAAGGAGTCCGTTGCAGATAACACACAAAGCGTCGTTGTTGAACAATCACCAGATAGCAGAATGGCGAACACATCTGCGCCTCAAGTACACGAGGTCAAGGAAATGTCCAAGGCGGAGTCGTCTGCCAACGTTGCTGTCCCCAAGATGGACGTAAGTCAGGAAACGGATGAAAGAAATAGCATTCAGGTAAAATCCGCAAGGTCAGGCATAATGGCTTCGGCACCAGTTGAATCCACTCCAGTGTTGGTATCTACGGATGGTACACTAACCGCCTCCTTGCGAATGACTGACAGTGATAGTCAATCGGTACAGGTGACCAACGCGAACGGTGACATACTCTTTGAATCAAGTTACCATTGGCGCGCAGATGTGCTCATTCAATTGCAACCATGGGAAAATAATAAATTCACGTATTCTGTAACGCTCGCCGATGGAACTTCCCGAACATTCGAAGTGAATATGGCAACAAAGATCGAAAATGAGATTTATAAATGAGGCACATGTTGATCGTCTCCTGCGTAAATTATATAAACAATAGCCGCTGAAGAGGAGTTACCTAGGGCTCCTTACCGGTGTTTATATAGATCTGCTGGGAACGAGGAATCGCGTCAAAGGCCGCTGGTCTTTGACGCGATTCTTTAATTCCGATACTATGAAGAGGGTATATTTGAGACATAACCAGTGCAAGGGAGTGGGTGCAATGGATTACAAACAGGCAGCACGAGAATGGTCCCAGGGAATTTTTCGGCCAATATATGTTTTGTTTGGCACTGAGACGTTCATTATGCGTGAATGGATCGATCTGCTCGTCTCCAAAGCGGTAGAGCCTTCGACAAGAGATTTTACACTTAGTCGATATGATCTTAGCGAGACACCGCTTGAAGTTGTTCTAGAAGATGCACGAACGCCAGCATTCCTTGCAACACGAAAACTTGTTATTGCATCCAATGCTCAGTTTTTAACGGGTGAGAAAGATACTTCGAAGGTTGTGCATCACACGGAGGCGCTCATTGAATACATACTAAATCCGGCAGAGGATGTTACGCTCGTTCTATATACATCTGTGGACAAACTCGATGAACGAAAGAAAGTGGTCAAAAATGCAAAGCATTCGGCCGTAACCTTGTCATTCCCAAAATTAAAGTTTGATGAGTTGAGCCAATGGATTCAGAAGAAAGCGACGGCCAAAGGGGTTGTAATAGAAACGGATGCTGTTGCAATGTTAATTGAACGAGTCGGCACGCAGTGTGCACTCCTTGCTTCTGAGATCGAAAAATGCGCGCTTTTTGTAGGCCATGGCGAGACGATTCGCAAAGAGACGATTGAGGCCTTGACGATTCGGGCGACGGAAGAGGATATCTTCGATTTAATCCGTGCGATTACGAACAAACATGCTGAGCAAGCCATGACCCTTTTCCATCGTTTATTGAACAAAAAAGAAGAACCGATCAAAGTGTTAATGATGCTTGCCCGCCAATTTCGGCTCATCATCCATGTTTATGAATTAAACAAACGTGGGTTTTCGCAAACACAGATGGTTGCCACTTTGCGATCTCATCCGTATCCAGTGCAATTAGCTAGTGCACAGGCAAAGCGCTTTGACATTGAGACTTTAATGGACGTAATGAACGAATTGGCTCAACTCGATATGGCAATAAAAACAGGAACGATTGATAAGGTGTTAGGTATTGAGTTGTTCATTCTCCGATTCAGTGCAATAAAAACCACACTTCAGAGAGTGGAATAACATGACTAACCATAGAAAAAGGGTCGCTCTTAGGACAAGAGGACCCTTGCTTTATTTATAATTCATTATGCTTGAGCTTGCATGGCATTGACTTTCTTGGCTAAACGGGATTTCTTGCGAGCTGCCGCATTCTTGTGAATCAAGCCTTTCGTTACGGCTTTGTCAAGTTTCTTTGTTGCGTTCAAGAGGGCACCTTTAGCCTGGTCCACATCATTGTGCGACGTTGCCACTTCTGCTGCTTTCACAGCGGTGCGCAAGGCAGATTTCTGAGAAGCGTTATGTAAGCGGCGTTTCTCGCTTTGTTTGGCACGTTTAATGGCTGACTTAATGTTTGGCATGTCGATTCACCTCCTTGAAACAACAAACTAAATTATATCCATCCCTTCTTGAAAAAGCAACTTATTTTTCTGTTTATGCTTTTGGTAGCTTCTGTTGCATAACTTCATCGACAGCATTGCACAATAGTAAGGAACGCCATAATCAGGGAAGGTGTGTCTTCGCCTATGACAAAAAATAATCTCAGCCTCTATTCCACAAGAACAGATCTTGCCCTGGAAGCCAAAGAAATGGCCTCCGCCACGCACGGGGATACCATCCCTGGGGTTGACATCAAAACCTTTCATGAAGATGATGTGCAGATTACCTTTATCCATGTCACTACCGATGATGGAGCGAAGGCGCTTGGTAAGGCACAGGGACGGTATATGACCATTGAATCACCGGCGTTGCGAAACAAAGACAGCGTATTGCAGGATCGAGTGGCTGCCTTATTTGCACAACATTTTGAAACATATTTAAAATATGCCGGTGTTTCAAAAGATGCGAAAGTACTTATCGTCGGGTTGGGCAACTGGAATGTAACGCCGGATGCTCTAGGTCCAATCGTAGTCGAGAATGTGATGGTCACCCGGCATTATTTTGAACTCATGCCCGAACAAGTCGGGTCTGGTTATCGACAAGTGAGCGCAGTCGCCCCGGGTGTATTGGGAATTACGGGTATCGAAACGAGCGAAATCGTGCAGGGGATCGTGGAAAAATCAAAACCGGATCTTGTGATTGCTATTGATGCACTCGCATCAAAGGCATTGGAACGCGTCAATACAACGATTCAGATTGCCGATACGGGCATTCATCCTGGATCCGGGATTGGCAATAAGCGCAAAGGCATCACACAACAATCCCTAGGTGTGCCTGTGATTGCCATTGGCGTACCCACGGTAGTGTATGCTTCCACCATTGTGAATTCAACGATTGAGCTGTTATCAAGGAATTTTGGCAAACAGACAGGCAATACCGCCGCGATTTTGGGCATACTGCCTGAGATGACGGAGGAAGATCGCCTCGGGATGGTCCGTGAGGTTTTGGACCCGCTAGGGCACAATCTTCTGGTAACACCGAAGGAAATCGATCAATTCATCGAAGATATTGCCAACATTATTGCCACCGGTCTGAACGCTGCATTGCATGATGCTGTTGATCTACACAATGTATCCGCCTATACGCATTAACGAATGCAATACAATATTCGTCATGTAGAACCGCTTGTACAAGCCGGTTCTATTCTCTCAACCTTCTCATAAACTATGAATAGTTTACAAGAAGAGAGGGAATGCGCTCGATGAAAAGAAAGATTGCGAGCTTGATGATTGTAGTCATTGTTGCCTTCACAGGCGTATGGAATTCTGAGGCCATGAGCGCTTATTCCACAGCGTCTTCCTCTGCTGTTCAACAGAAGCCAAAGGTAAACATAACGAACAATCCTAAAATTGCTTTTATTTATCACTCTCACAATCGTGAATCTTGGCTTCCGGAGCTGCGGGAGAAAGGTAAACATAAAGTGAAGGAAGCTTTCGATGAAACCATGAATGTAACCTTACTAGGAAAAAGATTGAAGGCCAAACTTGAAAACCTAGGGATTGAAACTGCGCTTTCCAGCCGTGACTATGCATCGGTCATTCCATCGTTTGAATATAGTTTTTCCTACAAATATTCACTCACAAGTATTCGAGAGGCACTAGCAGTAAACAATCAACTCGCTTACTTTTTTGATATTCATCGTGATTCCCAGCGCAGGGAACACACCACGATTAAGGTCAGCGGAACAACCTATGCCCAAGTCTATTTTGTGGTCGGCAAAGGGAATCCAAAATGGAAAATGAATGAAGCTTTCGCTCAAGCGATCCACGAAGCGCTCAATGCCAAAGTGCCTGGGTTATCAAAGGGCGTTCTAAACAAAAGTGCCAAGCACGGACACGGTGAATACAATCAATCCATTTCCCCAACGAGTTTGTTAATTGAAGTTGGCGGTATTGATAATACATTAGAAGAATCGTATCGTACGATTGATCTTTTATCCGTGATTATCTCCGAGCAGATTGTTGCCGCTAAGCGAGTGAACTCCGGATCGCCAAGGCGCTTATGATGAATCGCATGCTCAATGGCAGTGCACTAAGTCTCTCACTTCTCATAATTCTAAGCTTGTTGTTTGGGATTGACGGTGCCTCAACAAGTGTCGTCCCACCTGTTCCACCTATTGAACCATCCGTCGTCATAGAGACGACGGACGTCCAAGAGATTTCATTCATTCACCATCTGATCGTGAAAGTGGGCGACGCATTAAGGTGGTGTGCGCAACAAGTGATACATATGGTGACGAACTTTTTCGAAGCGATGATGCACTAATGCTCGGCATGTGAGCAACTACATTTTGCCCAGAGTCACCCATATTGGTATAATATAAAGGATATACGGCAAAATCCATCATGGGGTGACTTATGGGTCCAACGCAAGCGCGTCAAAGTAAAGTTCGCAACTTCTGCATTATTGCTCATATTGATCATGGGAAATCGACATTGGCCGACCGCATTCTGGAATTTACCGGCGCTGTTGAAAAACGGGACATGCAGGATCAACTGCTCGATCAGATGGATCTGGAGCGGGAACGTGGAATCACGATAAAGCTGCAAGCGGTTCGCCTGAAATACAAATCAGATGATGGCGAATTGTATACACTAAACCTGATCGATACACCAGGACATGTAGATTTTACCTATGAGGTGTCGCGCAGTCTAGCGGCTTGCGAAGGTGCAATCCTTGTTGTTGATGCTGCGCAAGGCATTGAAGCACAGACGCTAGCGAATGTCTATCTTGCATTGGATAACAATCTTGAGATTGTTCCCGTCATCAATAAGATCGATTTGCCGAGTGCAGAACCTGAGCGTGTTCGACAAGAAATCGAAGATGTAATTGGGCTTGATGCCAGTGAGGCTGTCCTTGCTTCTGGGAAATCAGGCATTGGTATTAAAGAAATACTCGAACAGATTGTTCAGAAAATTCCCGCTCCTGCGGGGGATGCGATGGGGACGATTAAGGCGCTTATTTTCGACTCTCATTATGATCCTTACAAAGGTGTTATTGTCTATGTTCGTGTCATCGATGGTGTGATCAAGGCCGGTTCGAAAATACGTTTTATGGCCACGGAGAAAGAGTTTGAAGTTATTGAAGTAGGCGCGTTCCGACCAAAAATGTCCACCGTGGATGAATTGCAGGCGGGAGACGTCGGTTTTGTCGTTGCGGGGATCAAGAATGTCAAGGATACGCGTGTTGGCGATACGATTACCGATGCTAAGCATCCCACACTCGAGCCGTTGCCAGGATATCGACGCATTAATCCGATGGTATTCTGTGGACTTTACCCGATTGATACAGCAGATTATACAGGTTTGCGTGAGGCATTGGAGAAACTTGAACTCAACGATGCGTCGCTACGATATGAGCCGGAGACTTCACAAGCGCTTGGCTTCGGGTTTCGATGCGGGTTCCTAGGCTTATTGCACATGGAAATCATTCAAGAGCGGATCGAACGAGAATTTAATATACCGTTGCTCACAACGGCACCAAGTGTTGTGTTTAAGGTGTATATGACGAACGACGAAGTCATCGATATCGATAATCCGGCAAACATGCCAGAACAGCAAAAAATCGATCGCATAGAAGAGCCTTATGTGAAGGCGTCTATTATCGTTCCAAAAGACTTTGTGGGGCCCATTATGGAATTGTGCCAGATGAAGCGCGGCGATTTTATCGACATGCAATATTTGGACACCACCCGAGTGACGTTAATTTACGACATTCCGCTGTCGGAGATCGTATATGATTTCTTCGACCAATTAAAGTCCCGTACGAAGGGATATGCCTCCTTCGATTATGAGGTTTCCGGTTACAAACGGTCGAATTTGGTGAAAATGGACATCCTGCTGAACAATGAGAAAGTGGACGCGCTCTCTTTTATCGTCCACCGAGACAATGCGTACAACCGGGGACGCATTCTTTGTGAGAAACTAAAAGATATTATTCCTCGTCAGATGTTTGAAGTTCCCATTCAAGCGACCATTGGGCAGAAAGTGGTTGCTCGTGAAAGCGTCAAAGCGATGCGCAAGAATGTCTTAGCCAAATGTTATGGCGGCGATATTTCGCGCAAAAGAAAACTTTTAGAAAAGCAAAAAGAGGGAAAAAAGCGCATGAAGCAGGTTGGTTCCGTCGAGGTTCCACAAGAAGCATTCATGGCTGTGCTGAAGATCGAGGAGTAAATCAGAATACCCCGACCGCGTGTCGGGGTTTCTCATGCCAGGGGGTGCAGTGGTGCGACAACACCGGGAAACGCCAGAAGCGGTCTATATTCATATCCCTTTTTGCACGAACAAATGCCATTATTGTGATTTTAATTCGTACGTTCTGAAGGGTCAACCTGTGGATGCGTATCTTGACGCATTAGAGCATGAGATGGCCATGGTCGTGCGAGCTACGCCGCCGGGTGTGATTCGCACAATCTTTGTTGGCGGGGGAACGCCTACGGTCTTAAGTCCGCAACAGATGAAGCGTTTTCTAGATGATGTATCGCGACATTTTCCTAACCGTTCGGCTGATGTTGAATTTACAATGGAAGCGAACCCTGGAACGACCCATCCGGCCTTGTTAAAAGCGATGCGGTCTGGAGGTGTCAATCGCATATCGTTTGGCGTGCAATCTTTTGATGATGCGTTGTTGGCAGGAATCGGCAGAATTCATTCTGTCGATGATGTGTATCAAAGTTTGACGTATGCACGTGATGCCGGATTCTCCAATATTTCGATCGATTTGATGTTTGGTTTGCCGAACCAGACAGTGGAACAGGTTGATGCATCGCTGCAACGCGCTTTGGCACTTGGATTGCCGCATTATTCGATTTATAGCTTGAAGGTAGAAGAGCATACATTGTTTCACTCATTATATGAACGCGGTGAATTGCCATTGCCGGAAGAAGATATTGAGGTCGCCATGTTTGCGCGAATTTTGGAGTGCATGAAATCTTCGGGTTATGAGCAGTACGAAGTCAGTAATTTTGCTAAATCTGGCTTTTCAAGCAAACATAACACAGTATATTGGCGTAATGAAAGTTACTACGGGTTGGGCGCGGGCGCGCATGGGTATGTGAAGGGAATCCGTCATGTGAATGTCAAAGCGATACAAGCATACATAGACGCGGTGAAACTCGGATTGCCTTTGTTGGAAAGCACCGTTGTTTCAAAGAAGGAAGCGATGGAAGATTTTATGATGGTCGGACTACGTTTGTTGCAAGGTATTGATAAGCGAGATTTCTTCGCACAATTCGGCGTCTCCTGTGATGATGTGTTTGGAGTTGTGTTTAGACGTCTGCTTGATCAACAACTGTTGGAGACCACACCATACGGGTACCGGCTTAGCAAGCAAGGCGTGTATCTGGGCAATGAAGTATTCGCGGCGTTCCTCTTGTGACAATATTCAATATATTGTATATTTATTCATAAATGGCACTTAGAAAGTGTGGAGTTGTGCATGATGCAAACCGTCATATGCAGAGATGCGACGATGGAAGATATAGACCAATTGTACGAGCTGATTCAAAATTATGCAGATCAAGGCGTTATGTTGCCCCGCTCGAAGGAGATGTTAGCTCAACAAATCGATACATTCGTTGTTGCGCAATCGGATGATCGCGTCATTGGGTGCGGTTCTCTGACCCAATTAGGACCTGATTTGGTGGAGATTCGTTCTCTAGGTTTAGACCCAGCATTCAAAGGGCAAGGGATCGGACGCAAAATTGTGGATGTATTGGCACAACGCGCTCAAGCACGGGGCATTCCGAAAATTATGGCGCTCACATATGCCGTTGATTTTTTTGAGCGCAATGGGTTCTCCGTTGTTTCGAAAGATATTTTTCCAGAGAAAGTTTGGCGTGATTGTATCCACTGTAAGAAGCAACATTCCTGTGATGAAATTGCAGTTCTCAAGCGACTCAATCCAAGCTGAGATCGACTTGACAAGAAGTTCAGGATTGGGTATGTTTGTAGTATCGATTAGCACTCCTCCGCTATGAGTGCTAACGAAATAGGGGCATGTTGCTACACGGGAGGAATGCAGCTTGTTATCCGAACGTCAAAGGCTTATCCTCACTGCGATTGTGGATGATTATATTCGCTCGGCAGAGCCGGTAGGTTCACGCAGCATTTCGAAACGGGGAGATGTCGGCTTTAGTCCCGCTACGATTCGCAATGATATGTCTGATCTCGAAGAGTTGGGGTATTTGGAACAACCTCATACATCGGCGGGCCGCGTACCTTCTCAGAAGGGATACCGATATTATGTGGATCATCTGTTGGGGCCTGCTCCGCTAACACTGTCTGAGAAAGAGATGATTAAAAATTTTTTTGAAAGTAAAATTATGGAGTTGGAAGAGGTTGTTCAACAAGCGGCCTCGATTTTATCGAGTCTGACCAATTATACTGCGATTGTTCTGGGACCTGAGACATACAAGGCAACGCTGGCATCCGTACAATTGATTCCGCTGAATGATCGCTCCGCGGTTGCCATTATCGTAACGAATACAGGACATGTAGAAAATCGTACCGTATCCATTCCTGAGGGTGTGCCTATGAATGAGATTGAGAAATTTGTGAATCTCATGAATGCCAAGCTTAAAGGCGTACCTTTATTCCGACTTCGGTCAAAGATTTATTCGGAACTCGTATCTGAATTAAGCAAGCATGTTGCGAACTTCGAAGACTTCATTGCGGTTATGGATACGGTGTTGCAGGGTGACGAAGGTGATCGGCTGTTTTTGGGCGGAACAACCAAGATGTTGTCACAGCCTGAATTCAAGGATGTTGACAAAGTAAAGACAATCCTGGATTTACTGGATCAAACACAGACACTCGTGCGCATGTTCTCAACGGTACCCGACGGAATTCGAGTGAAGATTGGCGGTGAGAACAGTATGGAGGCTGTGCATAATTGCAGCATTATAACCGCTACTTACGCATTGGACGGTCAACCCATTGGCACGATAGGCATTCTAGGACCTACACGGATGGATTACCGGAAGGTGATCACTGTTCTTGATCTATTTACGAAGGACATGACATCCATCTTATCGCGCAGGTTGCGTTAAAGACAATGGCGGCGATAGCCGTTTCTTCTTGTGTGAAGGATCAACAAGAGATAGGATTGTTTGGAGGGTGGGGGACGTATGAAATCGGAAACGAACCAAGAATCGTCAGAGACGAACTTATCGAATGAGCAAGCTATAGAGATAGAGGGTCAAGAGAACACCGCTGCAACTGCTCAAACGAATGAAGTCACAGAAGAACCTGCATCATTCATGCAGCAGATGGAGCAACTGAAACAAACGGCAGAAGATCACTATCAACGTTATCTCAGGATACAAGCTGATTTTGACAACTTCAGACGTCGAAGCCGTCAAGAGAGAGAAGATTTTGCTAAGTATGCTTCTCAAAAAACGATTGAAGGTATTTTGCCGATTGTAGACAATTTTGAAAGAGCAATGACTGCAACCAAGGATCTCCATGATCCTGAAGCTCTCGCCAAAGGTGTGGAGATGATACATCGTCAATTGGCACAATGGTTGGAAGCAGAGGGTGTGAAGATCATTCAGGCGGTGGGTCAACCATTCAATCCTGAATTGCATCAAGCGGTAATGCAAGTAGCTGCAGAGGATGGTACTGCATCTGGGATTGTTGTGGAACAACTGCAACAAGGTTACATGCTAAAAGATAAAGTGATTCGCCCATCGATGGTGAAAGTCACAGAATAAAGGAGGAGGCACATAACAATGAGTAAAGTAATTGGTATCGACCTTGGCACAACGAATTCGTGCGTAGCTGTCATGGAGGGTGGGGAAGCCGTCGTCATTCCTAACCGTGAAGGGAACCGCACAACACCTTCTGTTGTGGGATTCAAGAAAGATGGTGAACGCGTTGTAGGTGAGACTGCGAAGCGTCAAGCCATCACGAACCCCGACCGCACAATCATCTCGATCAAACGACACATGGGTACAAATCATAAAACAGGTATCGATGATAAAGATTATTCCCCGCAAGAAATTTCCGCGATGATTTTGCAGAAATTAAAGGCGGACGCAGAGGAGTATTTAGGTACAACTGTAACGCAAGCGGTCATCACAGTGCCTGCTTATTTTAACGATTCCCAACGTCAAGCAACGAAAGATGCGGGAAAAATAGCAGGTTTGGAAGTGTTAAGGATTGTAAATGAACCTACCGCTGCCGCACTCGCCTACGGTCTTGAGAAAGATCAGGACCAGACTATTCTCGTGTTTGATTTGGGCGGAGGCACATTCGACGTATCCATTCTCGAACTCGGGGATGGGATTTTCGAAGTAAAAGCAACGAGCGGGGATAATCGGCTCGGCGGCGATGATTTTGATCAATTGGTGATGGATCATCTCGTTGCACAGTTTAAGAAAGAACAAGGTGTCGATCTTTCGAAAGATCGCGCAGCAGTGCAAAGATTGAAAGATGCTGCTGAGAAAGCCAAGAAAGAATTGTCCACGGTGCTTACGACGACTGTATCGTTGCCATTCATAACCGTCGTAGACGGTATACCGCAACACTTAGAAATGAACTTGACACGCGCAAAGTTTGAAGAGATTACAGCTCCACTTGTAGAAAGGACGATGGGTCCAACCCGACGTGCCTTGGCTGACTCCGGTTTAAGCACAGATAAGATTGACAAAGTTGTGTTGGTAGGTGGGTCCACACGTATACCTGCTGTTCAGGAAGCTGTAAAAAAGCTAATCGGTAAAGAAGCTTACAAGGGTGTTAACCCCGACGAAGTTGTTGCCGTCGGCGCAGCGATTCAAGCAGGCGTGCTTACTGGAGATGTCAAAGATGTTGTGTTGCTCGACGTGACACCACTATCGCTTGGCATTGAGACGGCAGGCGGTGTGTTCACAAGAATGATCGATCGCAACACAACGATACCTACAAGCAAGTCACAAGTATTCTCTACGTATGCAGATAATCAACCGTCTGTAGAAATACACGTGTTGCAAGGTGAACGATCGATGGCGGCAGATAACAAGACGTTAGGTCGATTTATGTTGGGTGATATCCCACTTGCACCTCGGGGTATTCCGCAAATTGAAGTCACTTTCGACATCGACGCGAATGGGATTGTGAACGTTAGTGCGCAAGACAAGGGAACAGGCAAGAGTCAGAAAATTACAATTACTTCGTCAAGCGGTCTTACAGATGACGAAATTGACCGCATGGTGAAAGATGCGGAGCGCAATGCAGATGAAGACAATAAGCGTAAGGAAATGGTTGAAGTGCGCAACAACGCAGATCAACTGATCTATACAGTCGATAAAACTTTGAAGGATTTAGCAGATAAAGTAAGTGATGAAGAGAAACAGAAAGCTGAAGCGGCGAAAGAAGCTGTGAAAAAAGCGATCGAAGGCAATGATATCGAGGATATCAAAGCAAAGACAGAGGAATTGACTTCCATCGTGCAACAATTGTCCGTAAAACTCTATGAGCAAATGGCACAACAATCGAATACTGACGGGGGGGCAGGTGCCTCAGGTCATACCGAGGGCGCTTCCAACAAAGATAAAGTGTTTGATGCAGATTACGAGGTTGTTGACGACAAGGATAAGTAACGTAACGATGTAGCCGTTTAGAGCCCAAGCGTGCTTGGGCTTCGCTATTTTCAGCAGGGGGTGAACTTATGGCAAAACGGGATTATTATGAAGTGCTTGGATTAGACAAGAAAGCCTCGGGAGACGAAATCAAGAAATCGTATCGACGTTTGGCAAGGGAGTTTCATCCCGATGTGAACAAATCTCCCGATGCGGAAGTGAAATTCAAAGAAGTGAAAGAAGCTTATGACACATTGTCGGATGATCAGAAACGTGCAAACTACGATCGTTTCGGACACACCGATCCGAATCAAGGTTTCGGCGGTGGAGGCGCAGATTTCGGCGGCGGAATAAACGATATTTTTGATATGTTTTTTGGTGGCGGCGGTCGCAGAAACCCCAATGCGCCCCAACGCGGTGCTGATTTGGAATACCCTATGACACTTGAGTTTAAGGAAGCGATCTTTGGCAAGGAGATGGATATTACGATTCCAAGAACGGAATCGTGTGATGTCTGTAGCGGATCCGGCGCCAAACCTGGAACGAAACCTGAAGTTTGTGGAATCTGCCGCGGTTCAGGTCAGCAGGAGGTTGTTCAGAATACACCATTCGGACGTATTGTGAACCGACAAGGGTGTGCGAATTGCAGTGGCACTGGCAAAATCATTAAGGACCGTTGCAATAGCTGTTGGGGCGCAGGTAAGGTGAAGAAACAGCGTAAAATTCATGTGAAAATTCCTGCAGGGGTTGACGAGGGCGCACAGATGCGCATCACGGGCGAAGGCGAGTCGGGAGTTCGCGGCGGACCTGCTGGAGACCTGTATATTTCGATTCGAGTAAAATCACATGATTTTTTTGAGCGTGATGGAGAAGACATCTATTGTGAAGTGCCGTTAACGTTCGCTCAAGCTGCATTAGGTGATGAAATTGAGGTTCCTACCTTAACTGAACGCGTAAAGTTGAAGGTTCCAGCGGGCACACAAACCAATACACAATTTCGTCTCAAGGGCAAAGGGGTGCCTAAGCTTCGCGGTTACGGTCAAGGTGATCAGCATGTGAAAGTCGTTGTTGTCACCCCGACACATTTAACCGATGAACAAAGGCAACTATTACGAGATTTCTCTGGACTGTATGGCGAAAAAACACATGAGAACGTCGGCTTCTTTGATCGTATGAAGAAGGCTTTTCTTGGGGATTGATCTATTGCATCATCTATTTTCGCTTGTTGATGAATTCGATATGGCTTGGTACAATGTTCTAATAAATTGCTAGAGTAGCATTTGTCATTGGGGGGGCCGTTGTCGTGAAAGCTTTGGTGTGGACAGAAATTGAGAAAATGGTTTGGCAAGAAGTACCGGATCCCGTCTTGAAGGCAGGCGAGGTGCTCATTCGCACGGAAACCGTCGGCATTTGTGGTTCGGAACTGGAAGGGTATCTTGGGCATAACAGCCTGCGCGTTCCACCGATGGTTATGGGTCATGAATTTTCGGGTCGTATTGAAGCTGTGGGCGAGGGCGTGGACGGTTTCGCACAAGGACAACGAGTCACTGTAAACCCGCTTATTTATTGCGGTCAGTGTGATCGTTGTTTACGGGGTCGTTACCAACTGTGTGATAAACGCCAAGTGATAGGCATTCACCGTCCTGGTGCTTTTGGAGAACTTATGACGGCTCCCGCTCATTGTGTGAAGGGAGTTCCTGAGCACATGAGTCCCGACCGTGTAGCGCTAGCTGAGCCCCTTGCTTGCAGCCTAAGAGCTGTGCGCCGTGCCTTCGAACAAGGATATTCGATTCCGAATGTTGTGGTGTTTGGTGCAGGAGGCATTGGCTTGCTTTGTGCGAAGGCGGCTCGTCTACTAGGCGCTGATCGGATTGGCATTGTTGATACGAACCCTGAGCGTCTGAAGGTAGCTATGCATGTTGGTGCTGCAGATTTTACGATTGATGCGAGAACGGAAGACATAAACGCTATTGCGAAAAGTGCTGTCGGAACGAAGGGGATTGATGTTGTCGTCGATGCTGCTGGTTATCAACCAACACGTTCGGCGGGCATGGCTATCCTGAATAATGGCGGCACATTGATGAACATTGGTCTTGGCATTGATAAGACAGAATTGCCAATCAATGTGGCCATTCGCAGCGAGATTGATATTCTTGGATCGTTCTGCTATGTGCCCAAAGATTTCAATGATGCGCTGGATTGGCTTGTTTCCGGCAAAATTACCGAAGAAGGTTGGACCGAAATACGATCGATCGCAGATGGGGATCGCGCATTCAAAGATCTGACTTCAGGCAAAGTGCAGATGGGTAAAATTTTGTTAAGAGCAAATTGAACATCAAGTCATACTTCATAGCATGCCAACATCGTCGAATAACCAATTTGGGGTTATTCGACTTTTTTTGGGTTGTATTCAATTTTAATCTTAAAAAATCGCAACGGAGTTTATTGCTTGACTCTGAGCACTGTCAGATAATAGAAGTGTTTACGATATGTCAAGGAGATGATTCGGCGTGAGTAAAAATTATGATGTGGCTGCGTATGTGTGGCCTTCGTACACAGGAGATGAACCCAGAACACGTATGTTCTGGCCAGAAGGTTTTGGGGAATGGCAGTCCGTAAAGAATGCAACACAAAAATACCCTGACCATAATTGGCCGCGAAAGCCGCTTTGGGGGTATGTGAACGAAGCTGATCCGTATGTGATGGAGATGCAAATTGATGCAGCGGCTGACCATGGAGTGAATGTGTTTATTTACGACTGGTACTGGTACGACAAGCGGCCGTTTCTCGAGCAGTGTCTGAACAACGGATATTTGAAAGCGAGAAACAACGACCGGGTGAAATTTTATTTGATGTGGGCGAATCACAATGTGAACAATCTTTGGGACATTCGCATCTCTCATCTTGACGATAATCTGATTTGGGATGCGGCAGTCGATCGACCTGAATTTGAACGACTGACCCAACGTATCATTGAGAACTACTTCAAGCATCCTTCTTATTACAAGATAGACGGAAAACCCGTGTTTATGATTTACGATCTTAGCAATTTAATTCGTGGATTAGGCAGCATGGAAGCAACTCGCGATGCGCTCAATTGGTTTCGGAATCAAGTTATTGAAGCTGGATTCCCCGGACTCCATCTTCAACTCACGATGTACAAAGACGGCATCGTCAATTTAAGTGGTGTCGATGGTCGAGGGAAAGTGACAACGACCGAAATTGTGGATCAGCTTGGATTTGATAGCTTGACGCATTACCAATTCATCCATTTCACCAATATCGATAGGGATTACAATGAAATACTGCTTGATGTGGTGAATGAGTGGGAACGTATCGACAAAACGTACAGCGTTCCCTATTTCCCGCATATTTCAGTGGGTTGGGATAACAATCCTCGATTTCAGCAATTTAAGCCTGGCGTCGTGAAAAATAATACCCCGGAGAACGTGCGCCAAGCTTTTGAGCAGGCCAAAGCTTATGCGGATGCTCATTCGCAACAACATCCGTTAATTACAATTAACAGCTGGAACGAATGGACGGAGACGAGTTATTTGCAACCTGATGATTTGTATGGTTATGGTTATCTGGAAGCGCTGCGAGCAACGTTTGTTCAAAAATAATGTGACAATAACAAAGTTGGAGGCGTTGATCATGATGAAGAAAGTTGGAGTGCTTGGACTGGCGCATGGACACATTCATGCCATCTGTGACGAATGGACGAACCCGGAACATCAAATATGTGTCATTGCGGGTTGGGATCATGATCAAATACGGCTGCAGCAAGCTGTAGAGAAGTACAAATTGATCGCCTACGATAGCCCTGAACAATTGCTCATGAACTCGAATGTGGACGCCGTCATTATCACTGCCGAAACGTCCAGACATGCGGACTTGGTGGAGATGTCAGCTGCTGCGGGCAAGGCGATCATTCTCTATAAGCCAATGTCAATCACGATGCCAGAAGCGGACCGGATCGTGAATGCAGTGAACCAACATGGTGTGCCTTTCACGATGGCTTGGCAGATGCGAGTGGATCCTCAGAATGTAAAGATGAAACAACTCATTGAAAGCAGTGAACTTGGGCGTGTCCTGATGGTAAGAAGAAAACATTCGTTAGGCATGGGCCTTAACGCAGATTTCGCCAATAGTTGGCACGTTCAACCTGAGGAGAATCGCGATATTTGGGCGGACGACGCCTCACATCCGATCGATTTTATTCATTGGTTGCTCGGTGTACCCGAAACCATTACAGCGGAGATCGAATCCATCTACAATCCCAAAATTCCGATGGACAATGGTGTGGCCATCTTTAAATACAAGAATGGACCGATAGCTGAAGTAACGTGTTCCTTCACCTGCCCAGCTTCAGAGAATACAACGGAAATCATTTGTGAGAAAGGCTCTATTATCCAAAATTACGGTGACTCCACCAGTTGTAACGTCCCTCGTCCGGAGGGGGCTCCGGGGTTAAAATGGTTTACGAAGGAGACGAACGATTGGATCGTAAGTCCGATACCATCTCCAGCGAATCACAGCATGCGGATCCGAGGGAACGCGGCTCCTTTAGCTCAATTTCTCCATGGGAGCAGGCCTTCGCTTTGTACGGCTGAAGAAGGACGCACATCGCTTCGGATGCTTCTGGCATGCTACGTCTCAACACGAGAAGGTCGCCGCGTGTCGATAGACGATCAAGCGATTACAGGCGTATAAAAAATAAACACATACATAAAGGAATTGTCATAAGGGATGTGCTCATTATCCTAGGTGCAATTCTCTTTTTTTGCCCGTTTACAGAATAATACTAAAGTGATATCATATAAATATCATAATGACACAAGGAGTGACTAAGATGAAGGAATTTGGCGCTTGGAAAGTCAATGGATTTATTGCGATTGTTGCGATCTTGCTGCTTGCAGGGCTTGGTATTTGGGGTTTAATTTCGCTGCTTTTACCACCAATTGTTGGGATCGTGATGCTTGTGCTGGCAGTCATTCTTCTTACGTCTGTGACGACGATTCAACCCAATGAAAGTGTCGTTGTTACGTTTTTTGGTGAGTATAAAGGTACAGTCCGCGAGGAAGGCGTGTGGATGGTGATACCGTTCTCACTTCGCCACAAAATTTCACTGCGGGTGCGTAACTTTAATAGTGTTAAACTGAAGGTGAATGATGTCGAAGGGAATCCGATTGAAATTGCTGCTGTGATCGTCTTCAAAGTCGTAGAAACAGCGAAAGCTTCATTCGATGTCGACAAATATCAGGAGTTTGTGGAAATCCAGAGTGAGGCTGCGGTTCGACATGTTGCTAGCAAGTATCCGTATGACAATCTCCACGAAGACGGCATCGCACTTCGCAGTAATGCGGAAGAAGTATCTGCAGAGCTTGCTCTTGAATTGCAAACACGATTGTCCGTAGCTGGCGTTGAAGTCCTTGAAGCGCGGTTAACCCACCTGGCGTATGCAACGGAAATTGCGGGAGCAATGCTACAGCGTCAGCAAGCTAGCGCCATTATTGCCGCGCGTCAGAAAATTGTTGAAGGTGCTGTAGGCATGGTGAAGATGGCCATTGATCAACTGGAGCAAGAGAGCGGCATTGCGCTTGATCATGAACGGAAGGCGGCCATGGCGAACAATCTCATGGTGGCGATCGTCTCGGACCGCTCTGCTCACCCTGTCATCAATACCGGCAGTTTATACTAGGGGAGCTGCGATTATGTCGGCAAAGAAAAATTTTCCCTTGCGCATTGATCCCGATGTTTACGCCGGTTTGGAGCGATGGGCAGCTGATGAAATACGCAGTGTCAATGCGCATATCGAATTTCTGTTGCGGGAAGCGCTTCGTAAAGCCGGACGTCTGCCGGGTGGTGAACAGCAAAAACCGCAAGGTGAGGATTTAAAATAAAATCTTCAGTATGTTTATCATGTTCTCTCTGCAATTAAACCAAATTATATAATAAAGTCGCGAAAAATAATTTGATATCGCGACTTTTCTTTTTTTATATACGTAACTTTTATGTTATTAAATATAACATATAAAGACACTTATATGTAGTTTAAAATAAATTAAGCGATTTTTCTTATATTTTAAATATATCTTGTAAGTAAATATAACATAATGTATTATAATTTTAATGATTTCGCTACGAAATCATAAATAAATATCATCGGAGGGAATGGAAAATGACAACGATTCAAAAGTTTTTTGATTCAAAGCGGTTTGTTTTACTTCTTCTTATTATTTCTTTGCTTGTTGCAACAGCGGCAGCAGCGTCTACACCATTGGTTAAGGCCGCGGATAAACCTACGTTCCCAATACCTACCGTATCAACAGCGATGAAAGACTCTCCATTGCCGAATATATTAGTTATCGGTACTGGAGGAACCATCTCAGGTGTTTCAGCGAAACAAACGAACTTTCAAACCTATCGATCCGGTCAAATCTCAATTCAAACGATGGTAGACTTTTTACCTGAGAAAGATAGAATAGCTGATGTAGCAACATACCAGTTCGGAAACAAGGGTTCAGGTTCATGGACGATTCCTGAAATTTTTGATCTTTCGTTGGCTGTAGATGCGGGACTTGAACAATATGACGGCGTTGTGGTGACTACAGGAACGGATACGATGGAAGAAATTGCTTACTTCCTTGATCTGACCGTCCGTAGTGAGAAGCCAGTTGTTGTCACGGGTTCGATGAGACCTTGGACAGTCATCGGAAGTGATGCGCAAGCGAATCTTTATCAGGCCATTAAACTTTCGGCTAGTGGCGAAACAAAATCTTTCGGCGCTGTTGTCATGTTGAACGACATGATCTTCCCGGCGAAAGATGTGACCAAGACCGACTCACATCGCATGGATACATTTGACTCACATTTAGTAGGAGCCCTTGGTTATGTTGATGAAAATAAAATACGAATCTACCGTGTTCCAGTTAGAGCGTTGAAAGCTGGGAAACCGGAATGGCAAACACCATTTGATTTGCTGAAAATAAAGAAAGATAATCTCCCTGCAGTAGAAATTGCATACGCTTATCAACAAGCAAGTGGTGGTGCAATTAATGGTTTTGTTGCAGAAGGGGCGAAAGGGATTGTAACTGCAGGGACAGGTGCAGGGGGAATTTCTTCCAAAATGAGTGCTGCACGCACTGAGGCGATTAAGAAAGGTGTAATTTTTGTATCCACAACGAGAACAGGTTCGGGCAGCGTATACAGTTCTGGAAACGGAATTATTTCTGGCGACAGCCTAAATCCGCAGCATGCAAGACTTATGTTAATGCTTTCCCTTGCATTTTCTAATGATTTTGCAACAATCAGTGGTTGGTTCGCGAAATACGCCACTCAAGATATCGGTGAATAATTAACAAACTGAATCTTTTTTCTCGAAGGTAACAGATGTATCTTTTCATCTGCTACCTTTTTTTTATTCCAAAACACCATTCATTTCGAAAATAACATTATACTTGAGCCTATGTGTGTTCAAAGTTACAATACGACTAAGGGGGAAGAATTCATGCATATCGATTACAATTTTGACCGTGTCATTTCACGTAAAGATACAGCTTCGTACAAGTGGGATCAATTGACAGCCATGTTTGGCAGTGAAGATGTATTACCGTTATGGGTGGCGGACATGGATTTTCCTTGTCCCGAGCCTGTCATTGCGGCTGCGGTAAAACGGGCGCAAGAAGGTGTCTATGGATATACGATTCGCACTGACGCTTGGAGCGAGGCGATGATCGGTTGGTACAAGCGTCGTCATCAATGGATGATCGAGAAGGAGTCGGTATTAACGAGCCCCAGTGTTGTGACATCATTGGCGTTAGCCGTCGAATTGTTCACAGAACCGGGTTCGGGGGTTGTATTGCAGTCTCCTGTCTATCATCCATTCTATGATGTGATTGGTATGAATGGTCGCAACGTATGTAAAAATCCATTGGTTGCGATAGAAGGTCAATACCGAATGGATCTTGCACAACTTGAACTCCAGTTTCGCGAACATGACGCGAAGATGATTCTGCTGTGCAATCCGCATAACCCTGGAGGGCGCGTATGGTCATTCCAAGAGCTTCGTCAACTTGCACAGTTATGTTCGCGATATGATGTTGTGGTCGTTTCCGATGAAATCCATTGCGATTTGGTGTTTGATCCGCATCAATACACACCTTTCGCCAAAGCGGCGGAAGGGGTCCCATGTACATTCATGACATTGCTGGCAGCAACGAAAACGTTCAATATTCCCGGCATACAGTCCTCATTCATCGTTGCAGAAGATGCAAGGATCCGCAACAAGCTCAATCATCGCATGCGTTCGCTTTCCATCCATATGCACAACTTTTTTGCGCACACGGCGACAATCGCTGCTTATGAAGAAGGAGCGGAGTGGCTGGATCAAGTGGTGCCCTACATAAAAGCGAATATTGATTATGCCATTTCCTATTTATATAACCATGCGCCAATATTAGTCCCCATGACACCTGAAGGCACTTATTTATTATGGATTGATGCGCGTAAACTTCAACTATCGGCCTCGGGAATGAAGCAATGGATGTATGAGCAAGCCAAGGTGGCCTTCAATGAAGGTTCGATGTTTGGTGCAGAGGGCGAAGGCTTTATTCGTATCAACTGTGCATGCCCCCGATCCATACTGCAGACTGCGCTTGAACGACTCGTTCGTGCCATTTAACTTGAAATCATGATGCGGTATTGAGACGGTGATTCTCCGTATGTACGTCGGAATTGTTTCGAAAAGTGCAACGCATCTTGGAAACCAACCGAGGAGGCGACTTGCTCAATCGTGAGCTCGAGCCTCTCTCGGAGCAATCTGCGGGCGCGATCCAACCGCAATTGTAACAAGAACGTAACGGGATTGACTCCCGTATGTTGATGAAAAACACGAGACAAGTAGGCTCTGTTGTATCCTAAGCTTTCAGCCATCATATCAATTGTGATCGGTTCCGCATATTGTGTGGATAAATATTGGATGGCTTTACGGACAAGTGCAACCGGATGCTTCTGTGCGTGCGGTTGCTCCCGATGTTCCGTCCCATATCCCTCTCGCATCCGCGCCTCTCCATAACCAGCAATGAGCAATTGCAAATAACCATTTGCTTTCAAATTCACATACTTTGCATTTTCCTGCAGCACTTGTCTCATCCGATCAAACCATTGGCGCACCGGATTGCCCTCAATATGAATCGTTGGTGAATGTTGCGTGACACCTGCTTCGAATAGAAGTCGATCTGCTTGTGGTCCGTTGAAGGCAATCCACTGATAAAGCCAAGGATCTTGCTCATGGGATTCGTAGCGGACGAGCACGCCCGGCGGGATGAAGAAGCTATCGCCTTGACCGACTTCAAATTGTTGACCTTCGCATGCGAACGTACCGCGACCGCGTTCTACATAATGAATCAACCAATAGTCAAATACCTTGGGACCGAGTCGATGAGCCGGTTTGGTTTGACTTCGTCCTGCAAACAACACTTGCAATTCAGCATCGGATGGTGAGGGATTGGAGACCACTTGGTACGTCGATTGTTTTTTCATGAATGCACCTGTGCCGTTTACGTTCATCATATCACATTTTTCCATACGACTCTAACATCATTCCATAGCACCCAAACACATTCCATCCTATACTGAACGTAATACATTCACGACACATGGAGAAAAGGATGAGTATGAGAATGAACCGTCAAGCATTGGAAGCAGCATTTCATGACTATTACGGGAAGAAAGAAGGCGCCGTTGACGCTTTCTTCGCACCAGGTCGCGTCAACCTGATTGGGGAACATACGGATTATAATGGCGGTTATGTTTTCCCGGCTGCGCTTACCTTCGGCACAACGATGCTCATTCGTCCGCGCGAGGATCGTCTGCTGGGGCTCATGTCTTTGAATTTTCCGAATGAAAGAAAACATTATTCCATAGATGAACTTGATTATCATCCAGCGGATGGTTGGATGAATTATCCAAAAGGAATTGCAAAATATTTAGGTGAAACAGGTTTTCCACTACGCAAGGGTTATGATGTGATTTATTACGGTGAAATACCGAATGGCGCAGGTTTGTCCTCTTCCGCGTCCATAGAAGTCGTGACTGCCTTTGCGCTGCTTAGCATGGAAGGGTACGCTGTGGATCGTGTGCATTTGGCCAAGTTGTCACAACGAGTGGAGAACGAATACATTGGCGTGAATTGTGGGATTATGGATCAATTTGCTGTAGCGAATGGAAAAACAAACCACGCGATTTTGTTGATGTGCGATACACTTGAATACGAACTCATTCCTTTTCATAGCAGAAATTATCGACTTATCATATCCAATACGAATAAGCGGCGCGGTCTTGTCGATTCAGCGTATAACACACGCCGACAACAATGCGAGCAAGCTGTGAACGATCTGTTGTCGGTTATGCCAGGCATAACATTGTTGGGGGAATTGTCGCTTGCGCAATATGAGCAAGTCGAAGTGCACATCCAAGATGCAACCGTTCGTCGCCGCGCTCGCCATGTAGTCGAAGAGATTGACCGTGTGAAGCGTGCCGTGAATGCATTGCAGCTAGACGACTTAAACGCATTCGGTACATTGATGAATGGCTCGCACGAAAGCTTGCGGGATCAATATGAAGTAAGCTGTCTGGAATTGGACGTGTTGGTAGAGGAAGCAAGACGAATACCGGGCGTATTGGGGTCGCGAATGACAGGCGCGGGATTCGGAGGTTGCACCGTTTCGCTCGTACACGAAGATGCAATTGAGCCGTTTATTGAGAAAGTGGGATCTCATTACAAACAACGCACGGGTCTTGAGGCGACTTTCTATGTCGCCAATATTGGGGAAGGCGTATGCAAATTAGATGATGCATAGAAGGTGGAGAAGCACATGGCAGTACTAGTCACAGGCGGGGCAGGGTATATTGGATCACACACAGTGGCGGAATTGTTAACGCGTGGCGAGGAAGTCGTTGTTGTAGACAGCCTGGAGACAGGGCATCGCAATGCGGTTCTTGGCGGGAAAATGTACACATGCGACCTCAGAGATGCTGAAGCGATGCAACGTGTGTTTCGTGAGAATGAGATTGAAGCGGTCATTCATTTTGCGGCAAATTCCCTTGTAGGCGAGAGCATGACAAAACCGGGAAAATATTATCACAACAATGTGTACGGGACATTGTGTTTGTTAGAACATATGCAACAGAGCGGCGTTGGTCGGATCGTATTTTCATCAACTGCCGCAACGTACGGCAACCCCGAGCGAGTACCTATCGAAGAGAGCGATCGGACGGAACCTACGAATGCTTACGGCGAGACAAAATTGGCCATGGAGCGAATGATGCGTTGGTTCGAATCGGCTTATGGCATGAAATACGTCTCACTTCGCTACTTTAACGCAGCCGGTGCACATGAGAACGGACTAATCGGCGAAGACCATCAACCCGAGACCCATCTGGTGCCCGTTGTTTTACAAGTTGCTTTACAACAACGGGATCGGATAGGTGTATTCGGTGACGATTACCCTACGCCGGATGGCACCTGTGTTAGGGATTATATTCATGTGCAAGATTTAGCTGACGCCCATGTGCTGGCACTCGAAAAACTGCGCCTTGGTGGAGAAAGCAATATTTACAATCTTGGCAATGGCAGAGGGTTCACCGTTCAAGAAGTGATCGAGACGGCAAGACGAATAACCGGGCATCCGATCCCAGCCCAAGTGCAGCCGCGTAGAGCTGGCGATCCAGCCATATTGGTAGCTTCATCTACACGCACCATGGATGAACTCGGTTGGAAACCGAAGCGCAACTCCCTGGAATGGATGATACAGAGCGCTTGGCAATGGCACCAAGGACATCCGCAAGGTTACAACGATCGAAACACATAAGGAGTAGCATAGAATGATCAATGCAGGTTATGAATTGGAGCGTTTGCTACAGTATGCTTTACAACATCGTTTGATCGAACAAGACGATTTCATTGCTGCGAGGAATGCGCTAATGGAGCAACTCTGTATTTCGGAACCATACAGAGGAGAGTTACCTGCACAATCCTTATCTACGCCGATTGAGCCGTTAGAACGGCTTGTAGATTATGCGGTGGAAGCGGGTATAATCGAAGAAAATACAATGACACATCGTGATTTATTCGATACGAAGCTCATGGGTTGCTTGATGCCGCGTCCATCAGAAGTGATTAAAGAATTTTACAGAGTCATGCACACGTCGGGTATTCAAGCTGCAACGGATCAATTTTATAAGCAATGTATCGATTCCATGTACATTCGCATGGACCGTATTCAACGAAATTTATATTGGGTCACCCCTACAGCTTTCGGCGAAATCGAAATTACTGTCAACCTCTCCAAGCCGGAGAAAGATCCGCGGGAGATCGCATTGCTTAAGAATGCGCCTGCTATTGGGTATCCACAATGTCTGCTTTGTATTGACAATGTGGGTTATCCAGGTCGATTGAACCACCCTGCCCGCCAAAATTTAAGGGTCATCCCGTTAAAGCTTGATCAAGAAGATTGGGTCATGCAATATTCACCTTATGTTTATTACAATGAACATTGTATCGTGCTCCGTAGCGAGCATGTGCCGATGGTTTTGACGGATCGCACGTTCGAACGACTTTTAGATTTTCTAGAACAATTTCCGCACTACTTTATAGGTTCGAACGCAGATTTGCCCATTGTTGGAGGATCCATTCTGAATCACGATCATTTTCAAGGCGGACGGTATGTATTCCCTGAAGAAAAAGCTCCGGTCATAGCGGTGTTCCGGCATGCCGGATTTTCGGATGTACGAGTCGGCATTGTAAAGTGGCCCATGTCTATCATTCGACTTAGTTCCCACAATCGTTCACAATTGTTGAAACTGGCTTCATTGATTCTTAAAACATGGCGAGAGTACACGGATGAAACCGTGGGGATCACGGCGTTCACCCAGGAAACACCACACAACACAATCACTCCGATTGCACGAATGACGTCTTCGGGGGACTACGAATTGGATTTGGTTTTACGTAACAATCGCACCAACGAGGAGCATCCGGAAGGCATTTTTCACCCGCATCGCAATCTTCACCATATTAAGAAAGAAAATATAGGTTTGATTGAGGTAATGGGACTTGCCGTGCTCCCCGGAAGATTGAAGGAAGAGCTGGCGACTATTGCGGGTTTGCTGTCTGGGGATGGCGATTTGCAATCGATCGCGCATGATGATAAGCATCCATTGTTCAAGCATTGGGAATGGATACAAACACTCGTGAAGCAATATGGAGTTACGATGACCCCAGATCAGGCACATGCACGGATCAAAGACGAAGTTGGAACTAAGTTTTTGTCTGTGTTGACTGATGCAGGTGTGTTCAAGTGGACGGATGACGGATTTGCTGCATTTGAACGTTATATCTTGTCTATCGGGTGTTCTAAAACATGAGGCAACTCCTGTTATGATTTTCGCAACTTCCCGAGTTCGGATACGATGGCTTCAATCTCACTGATGCTGAATCGCTCCTTACTCATCACCAACTCATAGATGTCTTTCAAATCTTCGTACATATTCACGTCAAAGTGGTCTGCTTTAATGGCTGCTCCTGATGCCATGCGCAGTCGATTTTTTATTTGATCAACCATAAATTCTGCATTCTCAGGTGTCGCCTGTGATAAATTCATGTTTGTTTTATCCCTTCTTGTTGCCGTTTCTTTATCACATTATACCACACCTAGTGCGCTGAAGCATCGATTAATCCACAACGATGTATCCGATCATCGGCCCGTCGTTTGCAACATCAGGATGTTCTAAGCAAATGATCCGATACACACCTTCTTTTGCAGCGTGCACATGAACAATGGTGGTCTCACCTTTCTTCACGGTGTCTTGAATTTGCATCCCTTCAATAACGAAGGGATGCGCATCCCCATTCACGCCATGAATGTTTAGTTTGATATGCTCACCCTTTTCTACAAAAATGGTTCCGGGATCCCAACGATAGGCTTCGATCTTTCTTCCATCTTTTGTTACCGCAGAAAATTCGCCGGTCACCATATGAATTTCCCGCTCACTTGCGGATGTGACATTCACCGGCATGATTTTTCCTTGATTCCCAACCCATAGCATGACTGCCACGACGGATACAACACCTATCGCTATGATATAGAGCGGTTTTTTTCGCAAAAAAATGACTCGGTAATTCATCATAATCCTCCTTGTGTTCATTTTATTACAGTTTATGTGGCTTGTTCGAGGTTATGTCCGCCAAGTTTTCCTTTGGGAGATTGATTTGATACAATACACGAAGGAGGGATCAATTATGAATAAATCGCTGAACGTACAGCATGGCCAAGGCTTATCTGCACAAAGTTTTTTTGAAGCCATGACCAAAAATCAAGAAAAATACAAGGCATATTATGATCAATTTCAGTGGGGTAACGAAGAAGATCGCACTTTTTTTGAGAGTTTGAACAATCGAGATGATCTCTGTTGCTATATTTTGGCGGCGGATTGGTGCGGTGATGTCATTCGCAACGTACCCGCTGTACTACGTGCGCTCGAAATTAGCGGGATACCCACAAAAATTCTTATTCAAGAGCAGCACATGGATCTCATGGATCAGTTTCTTACGTTGGGAGGACGGGCCATTCCGATCGTTATTTTCACAGACACGGGCGGTTTTGTCTTAGGACATTGGGGACCTCGACCGAAATATGTGCAAGAGCCTATGGTGAAGTTCAAGCAGGAGAACACAGACAAAGAGGCGACTGATTACGAAGAAAAACTGCAAGCGACCCGCAGGGAGATTGTAGCGAGATATGGAGAAGACACGCAGTATCAGCAATGGATCATTACGGAGTTACGCGATTTAATCTCGACATTCTAGCAGATGATGACAACACGATTACATATCGAATCGTTCGCACTAGGGCCCTTAGCGACGAACGCTTATCTGATCACAAATGCAGAACGCACCCGCGGTTTCATCATCGATCCAGGACAGCAGCCAGCCCCGCTTCTTAGACGTATTGCAATGATGGAGATTGAAGCCATTGTGCTAACGCATGCCCACTTTGATCATATTGGCGGGGTCGATGAAATTCGTCGGCTGAAGGGTTGTCCTGTATACTTACACGATGCTGAAGCAGACTGGCTCGGGAACCCCAAATGTAATGGCTCCGCCCATTGGCCGGATCTTGATCGACCCGTTTCCACGGATCCTCCTGAGTTTGCTCTGGATGAGGGAATGGAAATAACATGGTTGGGGCAATCCTTTCGTGTATTACACACGCCAGGGCATTCCCCTGGTAGCATCAGTCTCGTATGGGATGAAGGGCTTGCTGTGTTTAGCGGAGATGTTTTGTTTCGCATGTCCGTAGGTCGAACGGATTTACGCGGAGGTAATGAGTCCAAATTGCTAGATTCCATCCACAACAAACTGTTTAAACTTTCTTCGGGAATGACGGTTTATCCAGGACATGGACCTCGCACAACCATCGACTACGAACAAAAGCATAACCCTTATATTTGACCGTTCATGGATGAAGGTTTGTGTTTGATTCGTATTCTTCGGCAGGCATATGTATCCATTTCTTCAAGTATCCTTGTTCGTAGAGTGCCTTAAGCAGGATGATCAGCACAGGGGACAACACGAGACCAGCGATACCGAACAGAGATAAAGAGACGATCATCGCGGATAAGACGGTGAACGCAGAAACACCAAGAGAGTCTCCTGTAATTTTGGGTTCTAGAATTTGTCTTAACACCACCACGACTACGAGAACGATCGACAAGCTGATTCCTAGTGTTGTATCCCCAACGATGAAGCAGTATGCAATCCAAGGTAAGAAGACAGCAGATACGCCAAGGAGCGGCAACAAATCAAACAACGCAGCTAGCAAGGCTATGGATAGTGCGTTGTCGACTTTTAGAATAAACAATGATACCAACACAATGAAGAATGTGATGCTAATGAGTTTCAGTTGTGCCTTGATATAAGTGAGGATGCCATTGATTACATTCTCGCGTAAAAAAAGAAACGCCTTTTTGAATGTATTCGGTGTCTTGGATTGTGCGACTTTCTTCCAGAACGGTATTTCAATGCTGAGAAAGTAAGCCAAGATCAAGGCAATAGCCAAATTTACCATGAACGTTGAGAATGATGTGATGAAATTCACGAATGCATTGAGGAAGTTGCCTGCAAGATTGGTTGCCCATGCGCCCATGTTGCTCAAATAACCTTTGGCTTGTTCCATGGTGCCTGTAGGAAGCGCATTAATTTGATCTTGGCTATATCGAATCCACTGCAGTATTTGGTCTTGAATCATGCCAGAATTACGTTCGATTGCGGATTGTAAGCCGATCACTTGCACAGTCACGATGGCTCCCAGCCCACCAATCACAGTAAGAATGACGAGCATCAATAAAACAATCGCCAAGGCTGCAGCTATTGACTTTTTAATTCCACGCTTATGGAAAAATTTAGCAATCGGTTCCATGAAATAGAAGATAACGAAAGCAAGCAAGATTGGACTAGCGATGCGATAAACGAAACTGAATGCATACATGATCAAATAGACGGTGAGCACGATCAATGCAATATCAAATGCGGTCCGCGAATATTTTTTATAGTAGGTTAACAACGGTCTTCTCACTCCTTTATAAGTCATAGTATTAATATAACCGATTCTCGAACCATAGACACCATTCATTTTTTTTAGTAGGATAGGATTAACATCATTAAAGACGTCTTCTTGAGGGGGAGAGCAATGATGCGTCTTGGTCAGAAGATCATTCTTGTTAGCGACAAATTCGAGCAAGGCTTGCCGATCGGTGAACATGGTTTTATCATCGCATTCGACCGCAATCCAGATAATGCTTTCGATTATGTGGTTCGCATTCCGAAGCTCAATAAGCACATCTTTGTTCCTAAAGAGGACATCGAGCTCGAGGAGGTTTTGCTTCAGAAAGAAGCGGAACGAATTGAGAAAGAAGCATTGCTCGATTTCGCATTAGCTACGCGTAATGAAGGGATGTTTCGCCGTCTTCTTAATGGTGAAGAAGAGGAATCACCTCAAGACCACCCGAAAGAATCGATATCATCTGCTGATTTTATTAAACAGGTCAATTTAAGAGCTTGGATTTAGAATGAAATAAAGTATTCAGGGCTGAGTCGATGATTTCGACCCAGCTTTTCTTTTGGAGGTTGTCCTTCCATCCTGAATTCGTTAAGATATAGTCAATATGGTAAGAAACGTTGGATTTGGAGGTGTTACAATGAGTGTGACCCGTAAAGAAGTGGAGCATGTTGCCAAACTAGCGCGCTTGGAATTGTCTGAGACGGAGAAAGATCGTTTCACAGAACAATTGAATGCGATTCTTTCTTATGCCGCCAAGCTTAATGAATTGGATACAGATCATGTGGAACCCACGAGTCATGTGCTTCCATTACATAACGTACTCCGTGAAGACGTGGCTAGAGCTTCTTGGCCATTGGACGAAGTTTTGTTGAATGCGCCAGATGAAGAAGATGGTCAATTCCGGGTACCTTCAGTACTTGAGTAATATTAGACGAAAGGATGTTTGGCGTTGTCTCTGTTAGCCATGAAGTTAAAAGACATTCACCACCAATTGCATCGCAAGGAATTGAAGGTGATTGAACTTGTCGAGGCAAGTTTGGAACGGATCGCTCAGGTCGAACATCAGGTGAAGGCTTTCTTGACCCTAGATCATGAAGGAGCCCGTAAGACTGCAGCATCGCTCGAACCCTTACAGGGGAAGGTGGATGAGGCAGGGATACTATTTGGTTTGCCGATTGGAATTAAAGATAACATCGTAACCAAAGGCTTACGAACGACTTGCGCAAGCCAACTTTTGTCTAATTTTATTCCGATACATGATGCTACGGTTGTCAACCATTTACGCTCTGCACAGGCGGTTACCATAGGGAAATTAAATATGGATGAATTCGCTATGGGTGGTTCCAATGAAAACTCCAGTTTTTATCCTACGCACAATCCGTGGAATCTAGAATATGTTCCCGGTGGCTCTAGCGGTGGATCAGCAGCAGCTGTTGCCGCTGGTGAAGTATTGTTTGCACTCGGTTCTGACACAGGCGGATCCATTCGTCAACCTGCAGCTTACTGCGGTGTTGTAGGACTGAAACCAACATATGGACTTGTTTCACGCTTTGGTCTCGTAGCATTCGCCTCATCATTGGATCAGATCGGTCCTGTTACACGCAATGTGGAAGATGCTGCTTACTTGCTGCAAGCCATAGCGGGCCATGATCCTCTGGACTCTACATCTGCGAAGGTGGAAATTCCCGATTATGTAAGTCACTTGAATGGCAACATTAGAGGATTACGCATCGCCGTGCCTCGAGAATATCTTGGTGAAGGTATCGACCCCGCCGTCAAAGATGCAGTGTTGTCTGCACTTCGTGTGTTGGTAAGCCTTGGCGCAGAGTGGGAAGAAGTATCGATGCCGCACAATGAATATGCTGTCGCAACGTATTATCTTCTGGCTTCTTCCGAAGCTTCATCCAATTTGGCCCGATTCGACGGTGTCCGCTATGGGGTTCGATCTCAAGACGCAGATCATCTATTAGACGTGTTTGTGAAATCACGAAGCGTTGGTTTTGGTGATGAAGTCAAGCGAAGAATCATGTTAGGTACTTACGCATTAAGCTCTGGCTACTATGATGCATATTACAGGAAAGCGCAGAAGGTCCGAACGTTAATCAAACAAGATTTTGACCATGTGTTCGCAAAATATGACCTTATCCTTGGACCCACTGCGCCAACACCCGCATTCCGCATGGGCTCACAAATTCACGACCCATTGACCATGTATTTGAATGACATTTTCTCCATCCCTGTCAACCTAGCGGGCGTTCCTGCAATCTCGGTCCCTTGCGGATTTTCGCCTGAAGGATTACCTATTGGCCTACAATTGATTGCAAGGGCATTCGACGAAGCGACTCTGCTTCGAGTTGCTCATGCTTTCGAGCAAGCAACGGAATTTCACAAGCGAAGCCCCGCACTCTAAGAAGTGACGATAAGAGGAGCGAATTCATCTTGACCATATCTATAAATCAAAAATATGAAACTGTGATCGGCCTAGAAGTGCACGTTGAATTACATACAAAGTCAAAAATTTTCTGCAGCTGTTCAACGGCGTTCGGCGCGCCACCCAACACGCATACGTGTCCGATCTGTTTAGGTCATCCTGGCGTGTTACCGGTGCTGAACAAACAAGCGGTTGAATACGCCATGAAGGCGGCAATGGCTCTTCATTGTGAAATTGCTACGGAAAGCAAGTTTGACCGTAAAAATTATTTTTATCCCGACTCCCCCAAAGCTTACCAAATATCCCAGTATGATCAACCGATTGGTCAGCATGGGTGGATTGATATTGAAGTTAACGGCATCACCAAACGGATTGGTATCACTCGGCTTCACCTAGAAGAAGATGCGGGTAAATTAACGCATCTTCCAGCTGGTGTTGGTTCTTTGGTCGACTTTAATCGTGTCGGCACGCCGCTCATTGAAATCGTCTCCGAACCGGATATTCGTTCACCTGAAGAAGCACGTGCTTATTTGGAGAAATTGAAAGCCATTATGCTTTATTGTGATGTTTCGGATGTAAAAATGGAAGAAGGATCATTACGTTGTGATGCGAACATCTCCTTAAGGCCCAAGGGGGAACTAAAACTCGGTACGAAAGCCGAATTAAAAAACATGAATTCTTTTCGCGGCGTACAACGAGGATTGGAATATGAGGAAATACGCCAGGCGGAATTGTTGGACGCCGGAGGTGCTGTTGTACAAGAAACGCGGCGTTGGGATGAGGCGCAAAGCAGAACTTTCTCGATGCGGAGTAAAGAAGAAGCACACGACTATCGATATTTTCCGGATCCGGATCTTGTTAAATTAGTCATTGACGAGTCTTGGAAGGAGCGTGTGAAGGCAACTATACCTGAACTTCCAGATGCACGGAAAGCCAGATACCAATCTGAATTTGGTTTGTCTGCCTATGACACAGATGTCATCACATCAACGTTATCTCTTGCGACATTCTTCGAGGAAACATTACAGTACACGAAGGACGCAAAAGCGATCGCGAACTGGATGATGGGGGATATCCTCGGAAACTTGAATGCAAGTGGTTTGGAGCTCAAGGATGTAAAAATCACAAGTCAAGGTTTAGGCGAGATGATCGCAATGATAGATACAGGCATTATTTCGACGAAAATTGCCAAAACGGTTTGTAAGTTGATGATTGAAACAGGAAAAGCGCCAGAACTCATTGTGAAGGAACAAGGATTGGTGCAAATTAGTGATGAGGGCGCGTTGCATGCCGTTATTGAACAGGTTATTGCCTCCAATCCGCAGTCGGTCGCAGACTTTAAAGCAGGTAAAGAAAAAGCGTTAGGTTTTCTTGTTGGACAAGCGATGAAGGAAACCAAAGGAAAAGCAAATCCAGGCCTTTTGAATAAGATGATCGTGGACAAGCTTACTGCATTGAATTGAATGTTTTGCGTCTTGGATTCGTTGACAAAAAGACGGCTTCGGTCGTAAAATATGCATTGAACGATGTTGCTTACGAGGGGAGAAGACGTTATTTATGGAGCTTCAAGTTGCATTGGAGAAACTAAAATCAACAGGTGTTCGCATGACGCCACAACGCTCTGCAATCTTGTCTTTTCTCATTGAGGCACACTCGCATCCGACAGCAGACGACATTTATCGGGCGTTGGCAGATCGTTTCCCGAGCATGAGCGTGGCGACGGTTTATAACAACCTTAAGTTGTTCATTGAAGCAGGATTTATACGAGAATTGACATATGGGGATGACTCTAGTCGCTTTGATGCGGATTTGTCAGATCATTACCATGTGATTTGTAGTCAATGTGGGAAGATTGCTGATTTTGAATATCCACCGCTGACTGAAGTCGAGGTAGCAGCTTCGCATCATACAGGTTTTCATGTGCACAGCCACCGAATGGAAGTGTACGGCATATGTGGAGACTGCCATGGAAGGATGAGGCATTAGATCCCATCCGTGTAACTAACAACAAATAAACGTGCCTACTTCCTTTATTCGGAATAGGCACGTTTTTGGTTGTATTACTTACACACCCTCATGAGAGGTATTTAGGAAGTGAGACTGTGTTTGGTTATTGTTTTGCCACGGATGGGTCCAGCGTAAGTATCGCTCTGCAATACATGCACCGGTCTGTTTTTCCTAAAAGTTTAGTCACCTGCTCACATTCGGGGCACTGAATTTGTACTGCACTTGTTGATAACATGCCTGCCCAGAAGTAAATTCCCATGCTTGCTAACATCGTAAGTAACCCCAATACAAGAGCTATTGCAGTTATTATACTTGCTCCTGGGAATTTAAACACAATCGCTGCTGTGCCTGCAATCATGAGTGCCATTCCGATCAGTATCAAAAGGAGACCCCACAAGCGAAATTCATTAATTTTTGCGGTCTTGAAGCGCATGACCCTTCACCCTCCAAAAATATAAAAAATAAAAAAACAGAGCAGGAAACCAACGAGATCTTGTAGAAATATTGTCGGACTCAGTTTTATTATAATGAAGCTGATACTGACATACAAGAAACGAGCAATACATGAAGGGTTAATGGCAGGTGATTTTGTGAAGGAGAAGAACGGATACATACAATCAGAGACGGAAATACTATGTAATACGTTCACCGAAGAGCTTTCGCAACAACTTTTTAAGGAATTCGCTTTGTTTCTAAAGCATTTCATGGCAAGTAAACAAGCACTTTCTCAGGGTAATCAAGTGGAGGCGCATCGGCTTATATTTATTGCAGTGCAACATTGGGCTCGAATATCGGTTATCGAAGAAGGGGAAATTCCAAATAGAACGATTTGGAGACAGGTTCGCAATACGGATGCAGGTATCATCCCACTGATCAAAGAATTGACGTCAACAACAGAAACGTTAGAACAACGCATTCGACTTGCTTATTTAGCCTGTGACTTTTCCGTGATGTCCAGACTAAAATATTTTTGCTTACCTATACTACATGTTATGTCTTGTCGGGCAGAGCCGTGGAGTCTCAAAGAACTTAGTGACCATCCGCAGTTAAAGGTTTTTCATTCAGAGTTAAACATGATTTTAAAGAGTCTTGCTCGAAGATCCTATATCCATGAGGTGTTTGTTGTTGCTGACTGTCAATTGGAGGCGCTTGAAATCCGCTACTCGCTAGATCCTTGGGTCCCATCATAATGTTCGAATTAATCGGATTAAAGCTCATCATATTTTAGACAAAAAAATAACAGTTGCAAACGGTAAAAGGGATGTGATAGGATATAAAAGTCGCCCGTGAGACGGTGGCGAAGTTGCTCCTTGAAAACTGAACAACGAGTACGAAACAACATGATATGGTGAGCAATC
>JBILCM010000101.1:0-7754 GCA_044353165.1 Paenibacillus sp. | reverse complement strand
TTGATTCTTGATGATTGCACCAGTGCAGTCGATGCTGCGACGGAAGTGAAAATTAAAGATGCATTAAAACAGTATGCAAGCAATATAACTTGTGTTCTGATTGCACAGCGAATTACGTCCGTTATGGATGCTGATAAAATTATCGTTATGGATCAAGGTGAGATTGTCGGCACTGGCACACATGATGCATTGATGCGCAATTGCAGCGTATATCAAGAAATTTATCAATCTCAGATCGGGAAGGAGTTGCTTGTGAATGAATACGCCAAGTGACCGACTTAACGCAACTCCTGCGACACCGAGTGTTACTGGCATGCAAGGTCCTGGTATTGGCGGGCCTGGAATGGGCGGGCCAGGTAGGCATGGAGGTTTCGGGGGCATGCACGGACGCGGTGCTCAAGTCGTAAAACCTAAAAATTTTCAAACTACAATTCGAAGACTCTGGTCATACTTTGGACATGAATATCGACTATTACTGCTTATTTCTTTATTTGTTGTATTGCAAGCGGCCATTACGGTTGCAGGTCCATATTTAATTGGGTTTGCTGTCGATTCCATCGCTGAAGGTCAATTGCAATTGTTATATTTGATCATTATCGTGTTAGCAGCTGCTTTTGTTGGGGAAGCATTCTTTTCGTTTATCCAAGGGTGGTTCATGGCTGGTTTGTCGCAACGGGTTGTATCGAATTTGAGACAATCTCTGTTTGTGAAATTGCAAAAATTACCACTCTCTTTCTTTGATTCGAGACCACACGGCGAGGTCATGAGTCGCCTGACGAATGACATTGACAATATCAGTAATTCCATCTCGCAGTCTACCATCCAACTAATGTCCGGGATCATCTCGATTGTTGGGTCGTTAATCATGATGCTCATCCTTAGTCCTACTTTGACACTAGCGGCACTCATTACAGTCCCGCTCGTCTTCTTGTTGGCAAGAACGATAACGAAACGTACGGGTGTTTTGTTTCGTGAACAGCAAGCTCACTTAGGTCAATTGAATGGACACATCGAAGAAACGATTTCTGGACAAGAAATTGTAAAAGCATTCAACCATGAGCACAAAGCGATAGAGCAGTTCGATGAAATCAATACAAGACTTTATCACTCTTCGGTGAAAGCGCAAATTTGGTCTGGATTCATGATGCCGATTCTTAGCGTCATTAATAATATTGGGTTTGCTGCAATTGCGCTTGTCGGAGGTTTGTTAGCAGTGAACGGTTCGATTACAGTGGGGGTCATTGCCAGTTTCATTGGATATTCACGGCAATTTGTTAGACCCTTGAATGAAATGGCCCAAATTTATAACGTATTGCTGTCAGGCGTAGCTGGTGCTGAGCGCGCATTTGATGTACTCGATGAGAATGAAGAAACAACAGATACACAAACAGCCATTCCACTGCAGCAACCACGAGGACATGTCTATTTTGAGGACGTGTCCTTCGGTTATCGTGCGGATGTTCCCATCTTGAATCATGTGAACTTTGAAGTCCCGCCTGGAAGTAGTATAGCACTCGTTGGACCTACTGGAGCTGGCAAAACAACCATCGTCAATTTATTAACTCGCTTTTATGATGTGACAGCAGGTAGCATTCGAATCGATGGTGAGGACATTCGAAACTATACCCGGAACAGTCTACGTCAAACGTTCGGCATCGTTCTCCAGGATACTTATCTTTTCTCGGGAACGATCAAGGACAATATTCGGTATGGCCGGCCTGATGCTACGGATGAAGAAGTGACTGCTGCAGCTGCATTGGCCAATGCAGATTCATTCATCCGCCGTTTGACGAATGGGTATGATACCGTTCTATCCGAGAATGGCGGGAATTTGAGCCAAGGTCAACGACAATTGCTTGCGATTGCGCGGGTCATCCTTGCACAACCTTCCATTTTAATTCTAGACGAAGCAACCAGTAGCATTGATACACGTACGGAACTTCATATTCAAGAAGCGTTGTTGGGACTCATGAGAAATCGCACCACGTTCATTATCGCACATCGTTTAAATACAATCCGGGATGCGGATATGATCATGGTTATTGATCATGGGGAAGTGGTTGAGAAGGGAAAACATGATGAATTGATTCAAATGCAAGGAACTTATTATCAGATGTTCAACAATCAATTCAAGAATATCCAACAACAAGCCGTTTAATTGTATATAATTATAATAATCGATTCAGATCCAATGGAGGTTAATGATTGATGAGCAAGCTGATGGAGAAACGTCGTTTAGGCCGAATTGGACACATGAGCAGTGTGGTGATTTATGGTGCAGCCAGTTTAAGTAAAGTGACGCAAGAAGAGGCAGATGAATCGATTCAATTCGCTTTGGATATGGGTATCAATCATTTTGATACGGCTGCAAGTTATGGGGATTCTGAGTTGCGAATGGGTCCTTGGATGTCGAAAATTCGCGATCAAATTTTTCTGGCCACAAAGACAGAACAGCGCAAGCGAGACGATTCGTGGCGACAAATCGAGCAATCTCTAAAGCGCCTACAAGTGGAACAACTCGATTTAATTCAAATCCATGCGCTGACGAGTTTTAGTGAATTGGATTTGGTTACAGGTCCAGATGGTGCATTACAAGCCGTCATCGAGGCCAAAGAACAAGGGCTTGTCAAACATATTGGCGTAACAGGTCACGGACATGTTGCTCCTGCGGTTCATCTGGAGGCGATCCGTCGATTCCCATTCGAAACCGTGCTTACGCCTTTAAATTTTATACTCTTTCATGATGCGTCTTACCGCAATTCGTTCCATGCGCTTGTGGAAGAGATTCGAAAACAAGACGCTGGCCTTATGGTGATCAAAGCTGTGGCACGCGGTCCTTGGAAGCAGGAAGATGTCAGAAATTATGCAACGTGGTATGAGCCGTTCGATCAGCAACAAATCATTGATAGTTGCGTGAATTTCGTATTGTCCAATCCGAATGTAGCTGGATTTGCAAGTGCTGGGGATATTCATCTTCTGCCTCGAATTGTGGAGTCAGCTAAAAATTATCGGAAGTTACTACATGATGAACAAGAACAATTGCTTGCGACAGCGAGTGCGTATGCTTCACCCTTTGGGCCGTTCTAAAACAAGCGTTTTGATGATTACATAGATAAATTTGACACAACCATATCTTTTTTTTAAAATAAATCATACATGATATATGAATATAGAGGAGAGTTAAAGCCAAATGAAAATTACAAAAGTAGAATCTTTCGTGCTTCATGTTCCGATTACCCCACCGATTACGGATGCAATTAATGTTGCAACCCATTGGGGATTAGCAGGAGTTCGCATTTTTACAGATGAAGGCATTACAGGTTATGGCTATACGGGGACATGTGCTCATGGGGATGATATGATAGTTGATACGATCGACCGCTATTATGCTCCAGTTTTAATCGGGAAAGATCCTTACATGGTCAAAGAAATTTGGGATGAATTGCGCTTTGGCAAGATGCATTGGATCGGACGTGCAGGCATTACACACATGGCATTAGCCGCGGTAGATATTGCCTTGTGGGACATCATGTCTAAAGCTGCGAACAGACCATTATGGCAATACCTTGGTGGACACAAATCCAAACAAATCAAAGCTTACAATACGAATGGTGGTTGGTTAAATTGGAGTAAAGAGCGATTAATTAAAGATGTCAGTGAGATTGTTGATTCTGGGTTTACCGGAGTAAAGATGAAAGTAGGGAAACCCGATTCACGAGAAGACTATGATCGGGTGAAAGCCGTGCGCAAAGCGATCGGTGATGACATCATCCTTATGATTGACGTGAATCAGCAATGGAACATTACAACTGCGATGACGTGGGGTAAAAAGTTAGAAGAGTTTGACTTATTCTGGCTTGAAGAACCGCTAAATCCGGATGACATTATGAATCATCGCAAGCTGGCCGATGAATTGAACGTTCCCATCGCGCTTGGTGAACATGTGTATACGAAATATGCTTTCCGCGATTATATTCATCAAGGTGCCGTAGAGTATGTTCAAGTCGACGTGACGCGTGTGGCAGGTATTACAGAGTGGCTGCAAGTGGCGGGACTCGCTGCTTCGTATGAATTACCCATCTGCCCTCATGTTGGTGACATGGGGCAAATTCATCAACATTTGGTTGCTTCCACCCAGAATGCGATCATGCTTGAGTATATCCCGTGGATTCGTCACATCTTTGTTGAACCCGCGACGGTCAAAGATGGATTTTATGTACTTCCGCAGATGCCTGGTGCTTCAACTGAGGTTATTCCTGCACTGTTTGAAAAATACCGAATTCGTTAACTCAAGAAAGGATGTTCCCATGAAGTCCCTTAACAGGTATGTGTTGACGGATGAGTTGTATACCCTTCTCAAAGAACAAATCAAGAAGCACCAACTTGCTCCCGGAGAAAAAATTAACATCGACCAGTTGGCCAGAACTCTCCAAGTCAGCAATATTCCCATCCGTGAAGTGTTATCACGATTGGTCTCTGAGGGACTTGTCAAGACGGTTCCATTCAAGGGGATGTTCGTCACAGGGATCACCTTGCAGGAATTGGACGAAATCATGGAAATTCGGTTGGAGCTTGAGACGTTAGCTTTGCGACTATCCATCCCACATATTCCTGATTTTGAAATTACTTCAAACTTGAATGAATTGCAAAAATATGACGCGCAACCAACAACCTCAATCGATGAACGACTTTCGTTATTAATCCGAATGAATGAAGATGTGCACGGTCTTATCCTTCAACATTGTGGCAATCAGATGTTACGTCAATTGATCAAACAATATATCGAGCGCATTGAGCGTTATTTAAGTTTTATTCCTGGCGAACTTGACGCGAATACACTGCGTCATGAAAGGATGGAACACGAGCTGATTGTCCGTGCCTTATCCACACGGAATGTCCAACAAGCAGTTGAAGCTATGCGTAACCATCTCTTGCTGTCTCATCAGCGGACGCGAGTCTTTTTCTCGCCAAACACATAATTTAAATTTCTCCTTCCTTTTTTGCATATCGCGTGGGAAAATAACATAGATAAACTACCACGCGATAGGGCACAGAAGGAACCACAAGGAGAAATCCATGACTTTATTTACATTTTTTTCTCGTTTGACTCGGATGATCAACAATATTTCAGTCGATGAAAAATTATCCAAAGAAGCGATCAGATCCATCATCATTCATAGTATTTTTCAATTCGGCGCATCCATGTCCGGTGTTTTTTTAAACTTATACTTGTGGCGTCTTACGGAGAGTTTGTTCGTTAACGGTCTGTACACGATGATTGTCTACATTACAGCTCCGCTCGCTTTTGCTTTTGCGGGAAAATTCGCCAAGTCCCGCGATCGATTGTTTGCGTATCGGTCTGGCATCGGATTAACCGCCTTGTTTTATTTGTTCGTCATTATTGCTGGAGAAGCTGTTGTTGATTATTATGCAGTTTTTGCAGTCATGTCAGGGATTGCTTCTGCATTCTATTGGGTCGGTTACTTGACAATGATTTATGATTACTCTACCGATCGCAACCGAATTCGATATCTTGGATTCAATTCTATTTTTTTCAACTTTGCAGGATTAATGGGTCCGATCATTGCAGGTGTCATCATTAGTATGAACGAAGGTCTTCGTGGATACACGATCGTATTTACGATGGCCTTCGTTATGTTCCTTTTCACTACAATGGGTAGTCTTCGATTGGCTTCGCAAGGGTCTCATCACAAATCGTATTATCTGGGTCTCATTCCTCTTCTGATCCGCAAAAACAAATCATTCCGCCACGGACTTTACGGTTGGTTCATTCTTGGTGCTTATCAAGGATTGCTCATTTTGTTACCCAACATTCTCCTTTTTCATGTCTTGCAGAAAGAAAATTTAGTCGGTTATACAAGTGGGGCGTTGCTTGTCCTAACGATGATTGCCGGTTTTTATATGACCCGATTTGGCAAGTCGGAACTTGCAAGATTGTACATACTCATTGCATCCTTTGGTTTTGTCGTAGGAGCTTTCGTTATGTTGTGGTTTGGATTACATCTGTGGACGGTCATCTTCTTCACTGTTACGTTCTATGGGTGTATCCCGTTATTGGTCAATTCATTCACAGCCTATTACTATTATTTGATTGGAACGTTGCCGCTAAAAGGGAACTTGCGTGTGGAGACAGTTGTTGTTCGTGAAATGTTTCTTAACACAGGTCGTTTTGTTGGCATTCTTGGACTCATTACAGTATCTTCTGATCTCTACAGTCCATGGATTGGGGCTGTATTGTTCGTAACTGCCATGTTGCAATTCAACTTTCTGTGGATTATCAAACCAAGACAACCCCACAATACGCCTTAATTTGCACAAAACAACTTCATCTCACCTTTCAAAATATGGTATGTTATGAGTAATGCGTTCTATGGAAGGATTGGGAATATGACAAAATGGCGTTCAACACCTTACGGGCAATATAATGGGAAAATCGTTCATCTCTATGAATTACGTAACAATAACGGCATAACTGTTGAAATCATCAATTTTGGCGGAGCTGTTGTCTCCATAAAAGTGCCGGATCGGCAAGGTGTATTTGAGGATGTTGTTCTTGGTTTTTCTTCGATGGATGATTATGTGCAAAACCCGCCATTCTTCGGGGCCATTATCGGACGTCATGCCAATCGCATTGAAGGCGCACAATTCTCATTGAACGGCCGCGACTATCACCTCGCCAAGAATAATGGGAATAATCATCTTCATGGCGGTAATATCGGTTTTGATAAAGTCGTCTGGGATGCCACACCTTATAGGAGTGAGCATGGGAATGCAGCATTGCGTTTGACTTATACCAGCACCGATGGAGAAGAGGGATATCCAGGAAATTTGGATATTCAGGTGACGTACACGTTAACACAGGACAATGAATTGGTGATGGAATATGCTGCAACCACGGATCAAGATACAGTGGTGAACCTTACAAATCACAGTTACTTTAATCTCACAGGACACGCCTCAGGAGACATGCTGCACCACCATTTACAGATTAACGCCACACATTTCACTCCCATCAATAATGAATGTATTCCAACGGGCGAGATCCGGAAAGTCGATGGTTCACCTATGGACTTCAGGAACCTTACACCGATCGGACCTGGACTTCAAAGTCATGATGAACAAGTGCTATGCGGACAAGGGTACGATCACAATTGGGTGCTTCAGGTGAATGGCCAACAACCGGAGAAAGCTGCCGAATTGTATGACCCGCGCACTGGGCGCATGATGGAGATGTTTACAACCAAACCTGGAGTGCAGTTTTACTCAGGGAATTTTCTAACGTCGAATCTCAAGGGGAAAGATGGGGTCACATATGATAAATGGGGTGGACTCTGTTTGGAGACACAATATTTCCCGAATGCACTGAAACATCAACATTTCCCTTCACCCATATTAAAAGCAGGCGAGATTTACAAACATACAACCAGCTACAAATTTTCAGTACGATAAAGGGGGCATCAAGGTGAAAATTAGAATGGCCGATTTGCCGGGGATTGGCAAGAAAATTTCGATGGTAACTTCAGAGCAAAGTACCATTGCGCTCATTGTTCACCACACAGGCAAACGGGATCTATATTTTTTCGGTAGCAATGAAGAAGAGGACGAATGCGGATTCAGCGTAACGTTAACGGCAGAAGAAACACGCGAACTCGGTGCTCAATTGCTTGGTGCAGCTTACCAACCGGTGGATCTGGACCAAATGAAGATGTTCAAAAACCAAATTGTCGTCGAAT
>JBILCM010000100.1:0-7850 GCA_044353165.1 Paenibacillus sp. | reverse complement strand
ATCGTTTCCATTATGTTTGGCAACAATGAGGTCGGCACCTTGCAACCCATCGAGCAAATTGGCTTGATGGCGAAATCGCAAGGCGCTTATTTTCATGTCGATGCAGTGCAAGCCCTTGGCCATCTAGATCTGGATGTTTCGCGAGTGCCCGTCGATTTTATGAGTTTTTCTGCACACAAAATTAACGGTCCCAAAGGAATAGGCGCTCTGTATGTGAATCGCACAGTCAAGTTCCAGCCGTATTTGTACGGCGGCAATCAAGAGCGGAGTCGGCGTGCGGGGACGGAGAACGTGGCTAATATTGTGGGTTTTGCAGAAGCTGTGAAGCTTGTCATGCAGCAGCCTTCGCTATGGCGTCAAAAACTTGTCGAGTTTCAATCGGTAATGATGCGCACATTGCAACAGCGATTGCCACCTGATGCTTTTGTAGTTAACGGTCATCCGATTGAACGGTTACCCCACATTCTAAATATCAGTTTCCCAGGAACGACCACACAGTCGTTATTAATGAATATGGACTTAGATGGGATCGCCGCTGCCAGCGGTTCTGCTTGCTCATCCGGATCTATCGGAACGTCTCATGTGTTACAAGCGATGGGGTTGCAACAACATCTCTTGCATTCAGCGATTCGACTTAGCTTTGGATATGATAATTGTCTTGAGAATGTAACAAATGCAGCCGAGAAAATTGCAACGATCGTGCAGCGTTTGACGTATAAATGACAAATGCTTGATTATGATGTCCCTGCGTTGGGAATACATAGATTATATTCATTTGTATGAAGGTGGTAGGTAGTCGTGATGCGATGTCCGAATTGCAATTCGAAAGATATTGGCAAAATTGGATCCCATCAATTTTATTGCTGGGGTTGCTTTATTGAATTAACCGTTAATGGCGAGAAGATGTCTGTTTATCAAGTTGAAGAAGACGGCACACTAAGCTCCTTAGATGACTTGTTTTTTCCTGATGAACCATTGCCGGCCGTGCACATGAATTAAACAAATCAAGATGCAACACAGCTCCCGCCCTTACTGGTCGTTCACCGGCCACGAGGGCGGGTGTTTTTTTGGCTTGATCAGGATGAATTTTCGAACACGTACATATAATGTTGGTGGACAGGTAGGTGGGTATATGGCGCAATATTTTAAGAACAAATGGTTCGTTTTCTTAGTTTATTGTTTGCTCGGCTTGAGTGTACTTTACATGTTTATACAGATCAAGTCTATATTCATTGCCTTAATATCATTTATGAAAGCTGTATTTTTACCGTTCGCGATCGCGATGATCATTTCATATGTGTTAAATCCGATCGTTTCTTTGCTAGGTGAGCGTAACGTGCCCCGTACGATAGCGGTATTGTTGATTTATGCCTTATTTATGTTGACGGGGACGGTTGTGTTGATGAACTTGACGCCAGTCTTCATCACCCAATTGAATGAACTTCATGAACATTTGCCGCAATTTACGATGCGAGCCCAAAGTTTTATCCTTACAATGAATGAAAACGATTTGTTGCCCGAGGGTGTGCGCAAAGGTATCAATGATGCTCTGATGAAAGCCGAACAACAACTTGCTCAGTCCATCTCAAGCTATATTCAGCGGATCGGATCGACCATCAATGCGATGTTTGTTGCCTTCATCATACCGTTCCTAGCCTTCTATATGCTTAAAGATTTTCAAATGTTTGAACGCGCCATTCTTTCATTCGTACCTACAGAGCATAAACATAGAACGGTGCGTCTCGTCAATGACATTGACAAAGCCCTCGGCAACTATATCCGGGGACAATTTCTTGTGTGTATCATCGTAGGGTTGTTAGCCTATATGGGTTATGTTCTGATTGACCTGCCCTATCCGTTATTGCTGGCAGCGATTGTAGGTGTGTTCAATATTATTCCGTATGTCGGTCCTTTCTTCGGTGCTGCGCCTGCACTGTTGGTCGCTTCAACTGTATCGATCAAGCTGATGTTGCTTGTCGTTGCGGTCAACTTTCTTTGTCAACTGCTAGAAGGCAATGTCATTTCTCCACAAATTGTTGGCCGCACGCTCCATATGCATCCACTGCTTATTATTCTTGTTTTGTTGATTGGGGGAGAAATCGGTGGATTGGCCGGACTCATTCTGGCTGTACCGATTTTTGCAGTCGGCAAGGTCATCGTTCATCACGCGTGGCTTTACTACAAGCATCGTAAACCGGTATCGTAGTCTATTGTATTTGACGAATGAAATCATCCATGGGTATAATATACAAAATATGTGCTCGTCCACGTTAAACCAGGGTTGTATAGCGATGAGGTTTGATGTCGTCCCTGTTATTAGGGACGTTTTTTATTTTATCATGGAGTTGAATCCCGATGAAAGCCAGTGACATTCGCAGCAAGTGGCTGCATTTTTTTGAGAGCAAGGGACACCGTATTGAACCTAGTGCGCCTTTGGTACCGCATAACGATCCGACTCTTCTGTGGATCAATGCTGGTATGGCTCCGCTGAAAGCATATTTTGACGGCCGTGTGAAGCCCGATAATCCGAGAATCGCCAATTCGCAAAAATGTATCCGTACCAACGACATCGAGAATGTGGGAAAGACGCGACGCCACCATACATTCTTCGAGATGCTAGGCAATTTCTCGATCGGGGATTATTTTAAGAAAGAAGCCATTTTGTGGGCGTGGGAGTTTCTGACATCAAAACAGTGGATTGGATTTGACCCAGAACGTCTGTCTGTGACCATCCATCCGGATGACGATGAAGCTTTCCAGTATTGGAACGAGCTCGTGGGTATCCCGGCAACACGTATTTATAAATTAAAGGACAATTTTTGGGATATTGGGGAGGGGCCATGCGGTCCTTGTACGGAAATTTTCTATGACCGTGGACCGAAATACGGCGATCTTACAGATCCAGAATGTATTCCTGGCGGAGAGAATGAGCGCTTCCTAGAGGTTTGGAATCTTGTGTTCTCACAATTTAACCACAACGCAGATGGTACATACACGCCGTTGCCGAACAAGAATATTGATACAGGCGCCGGGTTAGAACGTTTTGCTTCGATTTTGCAAGATGTAGACTCGAACTTTGATACCGATCTGTTTCTTCCAATTATCGAGGCCACAGCAACGATTGCAGGTGTCCGATATGGCATCGATCCGGACAAGGATGTCGCGTTGAAAGTCATCGCTGACCATGTTCGCACAGTCGTGTTTTCCGTAGGTGACGGTGTGTTGCCTAGCAACGAAGGACGCGGTTATGTGATTCGCAGACTGTTACGACGAGCGGTTCGTTATGGAAAGGCCACGCTAGGTGTGCAAAAACCATTCATGTACGGACTTACCGCAGTCGTAGGCGAAATTATGGGTGTTTATTATCCAGAGGTTGTGAGCAAGCGTGAATTCATTGAGCGTGTGATTCGTATGGAAGAGGAACGTTTTCACGAAACGTTGAATGAGGGTCTTGCGATTTTGGCTGCTGTTGTCCATGCGGCTCGATCGGAACAACGAACGACTGTCACGGGTGCGGAGGCATTCAAGCTGTATGATACATACGGATTCCCCTTGGATTTGACAGAAGATTATGCTGCGGAGCATGGTATGATTGTGGATCGTGTTGCATTCGAAACCGCGATGGATCAACAGCGTGAACGGGCTCGCGCCGCGAGGCAAGACGTTGGCAGCATGAAAGTGCAAGGCGGTGCACTGGCCGATTTTGCGACTAAAAGCGAGTTTGTTGGATATACTGAGTTGGTAACTACTGCTAAAGTCATCGCCATTGTGCATCATGATGTCTTGGTAGATGAAGTGAACGCTGGAGAGAAAATCGCTGTATTGTTGGACCGCACGCCGTTCTATGCAGAAAGTGGAGGTCAAGTAAGCGATACCGGGACCCTATCGCATGATCGGATGACAGCGCAAGTTGAACGACTAGCCAAAGCGCCTCACGGACAACACATCCATTATGTTATGCTCGAACAAGGCGTACTTCGTGTCGGCGATGAAGTGACAGCTGCAGTCCAAAACTCATCCCGCGAGTCCATCATCAAGAATCATACAGCTACCCATTTGTTGCACAGAGCACTAAAAGAGGTGTTGGGCGAACACGTCAATCAAGCAGGATCACTGGTTGAACCTGATCGGTTGCGGTTTGATTTCTCACACATCGCTCCTATCCAAGACGAAGAACTGGCTCGTATTGAGCGGATCGTCAATGAACAAATTTGGCTTGGCACAGCATTAACGATTCAACAGATGGCCATTGATGATGCCAAAGAACTCGGTGCGATGGCTCTCTTCGGCGAAAAATATGGCGATGTCGTTCGCGTAGTGCAAGTCGGAGGTTATAGCGTTGAACTTTGCGGGGGATGTCATGTACAGAACACTTCGCAAATTGGTCTTTTCAAGATTGTCAGTGAGAATGGTATTGGCTCTGGTATTCGCCGAATCGAAGCGGTCACTGGCAAAGGAGCTTACTTGTACCTTGAATCGCAGCTTCAGCTGTTGCAAGACGGTGCGTTGTTGCTTAGAGCGAACCCCGTCGAATTGCCCAAACGGATCGAAGCGTTGCAACAGCAATTGAAAGAGGCGTCCAAAGAAATAGATGCGTTACGAGGCAAGATGGGTGCGCTTGAGGCAGGATCGCTTGAACAACGGGTGCGTCTCGTAGGTGATATCCCCTTGTTGGTAAGTGAAATCAAAGGCGCTGATATGGATACGTTGCGGGGCATCGCAGACACATTAAAAGCGAAGCTTGATTCTGTCGTTATCGTCCTTGGTTCAGGCGCTGGTGACAAAGTACACCTTGTCGCAGCGGTCACGCCGGATTGGGTCAAGAAAGGTGTGTCGGCGGGTGTAATTGTGAAGGAGGCTGCGGCCATTTGTGGTGGCGGCGGAGGCGGAAGACCCGATATGGCGCAGGCTGGTGGGAAATTACCGCATAAATTACCGGAAGCGTTGCAGCAAATTGAGCACATCTTAATCAATACCTTAAAGGATTTTTCATCCACATAAAGAATATAATATAATATCCACTCGCTAACGGGGGTGCCGGCATGAATTCCATGGATCAAACGATGAAATACTTTCGTCAGGTCGACTCACAAGAAGCATCAGCAGAGGAAGTATTGATTGCAGTGTATGATGCGCTTCAAGAGAAAGGGTACAATCCTATTAACCAGATCGTTGGTTACTTATTGTCTGGCGATCCTGCGTACATTCCTCGCCACGAGAATGCGCGAAGTCTGATTCGGAAACGGGAACGAGACGAGTTAATTGAAGAACTCGTGCGATTCTACGTTGACCACCACCGCTAACCATGCGGTGGATGGGGATCGATTACGGTGATCGGCACATTGGCATTGCTGTTAGTGATGAGTTGATGCTCACAGCACAAGGCATTACGACGTTGCGCAATTCAGGTGATGCGCATGTCATTCGTGACCTTATCCAATTGGTAAAGGAATGGAACGTCTCGGAACTGGTTGTAGGTTTACCCAAGAACATGAACGGTTCGGTAGGTCCGCGCGGTCAAATCGCGGAAGCATTCGCACAGATGCTGAAAGAAAATTTGCAACTCCCTGTGCATTTGTGGGACGAGCGATTGACGACAGTATCGGCAACCCGAACGTTGCTTGAAGCCGATGTGAGTCGAAAAAAACGTAAGGAAGTTGTGGATCGCATGGCAGCGGCTCTTCTTTTGCAAAATTACATGGATGCCAAATCGATAAAGAGGTGAGTGGAATGTCAGAGCACGAAGAGATGGAACCGGAAATTATTTACATCCCTGATGAGGATGGGAATGAAGAAGAATTTGAAGTGATCATGAAATTTGAGGTTGAAGGTTCCGACCGCAAATATATGATGGTGGTCCCTTTGGAAAGTGAAGACGAGGATTCAGATGAAGTTTATGCATTCCGGTATGAAGAAGAAGAAGAAGATTTGAAGCTTTACACGATTGATGATGAAGAGGAATGGAACGTCGTTGAAGAAACATTCAATACCCTCCTAGAAGAAATGGAAAAGTCAGATTCATAGGGGGTTTACGATCGGAAAGACGAGCGACGGTATGTCGCTCTTTTTCCTGTTTCAGGGGGGAGTCCGGTGAGACTGATCAAATGGCTTTTGCTTGGCACACTTGTCTGTGTTATCGTCCTGATGATATCAGGCATGTATGTATTAGCGCAACTCAAACCTGCTAAACCTGGGGAAGAAGTCGTGTTTACGATCGAACCCGGAACAAGTTCAATGCAAATTGCTAAAATACTAGAAGAACAAGGAATGATTCGTAATGCATTTATTTTTTCAACCTACTTAAAATTTAAAAATTTGGGCTCTCGATTCCAAGCGGGCACGTATGCCATGTCACCGGGTATGGACATTCAACAAGTGATTCAACGTTTGAATGAAGGGGATGTCGTTGCAGAGGCAACATTACGTTTTACAGTTCCTGAAGGATTTACCATCCGCCAAACGATCGAATTGTTGTCACAAGAGGGGTATTCCAAGGCGGAACTCGAATCGTTACTGCTTGATCCTACCCGGTTCTCCGAAACAAGGGCTAGAGATATACCTGAGGGAGCCATATATAAGGAGAGACTGGAGGGGTATTTGTTCCCCGAAACGTATGAGATGCCCAAAGATGCCAAAGCGGAGCAAGTCATTGAACGGATGATTGTTGAGCTGGACCGAAAGTTGCAACAATTGCCGCAAGACTGGGAAAAGCAACTTGTGAAGCATGGAATTTCGTTCCACGACATGTTAACCATCGCCTCACTCATCGAACGCGAAGTTGTTGCCATGCATGAACGGCCGATTGTCTCCGGTGTAATTTACAACCGCTTGAAAAAAAAGATGCATCTCCAAATTGATGCATCCGTTCAATATGCACTCGATGCACCGAAAGCACGACTTTTCGAGAAAGATTTGCAAATTGAAAGTCCATACAACACCTACCTACATCCTGGCCTCCCACCAGGACCGATCGCAAGCCCTGGGCTTGAAGCCATTCGCGCTGCTTTGTATCCAGAGCCAACCGACCACTTGTTTTATGTGACGAAGAAAGACGGGACAGGAGAACATTTTTTTGCAAAGACGTACGGGGAACACCTAAAAAATATTAAGCGAAGCAAAACGAATTGATTGTATTGTTCATAGCTGAAAGTGACGTTCGGGTGATATAATAGGCGAAACATCAAGGAATGGAGGATGAAGTGCGTGCAGACTGTGATGCTTTGGCTGTTTTATTTTTTTACCATTTACGCATTCATCCCCGCCTTGTTTAGCCGTATGTTTGGTTTTCGTGTAATCAAACGCGGGATATCGCATACCAACATTTGTTTAACATTCGATGACGGACCAGACCCCGTTTATACACCGCGACTTTTGGATTTGTTGCGTATCTACAATGTGAAAGCCACTTTCTTCATTGTCGGCAAACATGCTGAGGATCATCTTGATATTGTGCGACGCATGTATCGAGAAGGCCATTCGATAGGCATTCATAATTACTTGCATCGTAGCAATTGGATCATGCATCCGAAAACAGTCTCTAAGCATATTCGTGATACTTCAGCCATTATCGAACAAATCACCGGAGAGAGGCCGCAATTTTACCGCCCACCGTGGGGTATAATGAATGTTTTTGATTATGCGAGCCGCACGGACCTGCAAATTGTTCTCTGGTCCATGATGGCCATCGATTGGAAAAAATCACACCGTGCTGCGAAAATTCGCAAACGCATGCTGGATAAACTCAGAGGTGGAGAAATTTACCTGTTGCATGATTGTGGCTCCACGTTCGGAGCAGATCCGCAAGCGCCGGCCAATATGATTGAAGCGCTTGAAGGGTTTATTCCGGAAGC
>JBILCM010000099.1:0-7878 GCA_044353165.1 Paenibacillus sp. | reverse complement strand
ATGACATTCAACGAGGTCGAATTTTACTTGATGGCGTTGATATCCGCGATTTGCCGATCGAAGAGTTACGGACAATCGTTGGGATCGTGCAGCAGGATGTGTTCCTTTTCTCGGGAACCATTGCAACTAACATCCGGCTGAATGAAACAGAGCGGATCAGCGACAACGAAGTGGTCGATGCAGCACAGCGCGTCAATATGGACGCTTTCGTACGCGCATTGCCCGAAGGATACGATGCCATGCTGGGTGAAAGAGGTGTCAGCTTGTCCCTCGGACAGCGGCAACTGCTATCATTCGCGCGCGCGATCGTCTTCCGGCCGCAAGTGCTCATTCTTGATGAAGCGACATCTAACATCGATTCAGAGACCGAATCGGCTGTGCAGGAGGCGTTGCTCTCACTCTCTCACGGGCGCACGACACTCATTGTTGCTCATCGTTTATCCACGATTGTGCATGCCGATCAGATTATTGTAATGCACAAAGGGAAAGTGCGCGAGAAAGGTACCCATGCGGAACTCATCGCTGCAGCCGATTACTACTACCGCCTCCACCAATTGCAATACAAAGCTCGCGATTATAGCGAAGTTGCCGCCACGGAGATGATATAGTCGTTGTTACAGAACATTCGACAGTGGGCACGCCGACTGAAGCAACACCTAATGGCGCTCTACATTGCCATCCGCCGCCACGACGTGCCTTGGATTGCCAAAATGGTTGGAACGCTTGTCGTCGCCTACGCCTTCAGTCCCATTGATCTGATTCCCGACTTTATACCCATTCTCGGGCAACTGGATGATGTGTTGATCGTGCCGCTCGGCGTCTGGCTGGCGATCAAGCTTGTGCCTCATGAACTCATGCGTCAATGCCAAGAAGAAGCTGCTCAGCGCATTGTCCAAGAGGAGCGGAAACCTGTGGTTCGTTACGCGGGTCTTGCGGTGATCCTCGTTTGGCTCATATTGACGGGTTGGTTTATTTGGGCGTTGTGGTGGTGGTAAACGGGGTGGAATGTAAAAATATAATCAATTTTTGATGAAATGTACTCCAATTCCCCCCTGCAACAAGCCTGTAGCAGGGGGTGGACATTGTGAGTCGTTCGTTTATTGACGGTTCTGGTTCATATTGTTATTGCGTTCTTGATTGGTATCGGCATCATCATCGTTAACCATCTCTTGCAATGCATTGCCCATTTGTTGCAAAGGGTTCGCATTTTCTTCCTCCGCTGACGCATTGTCTCGGTTGTTTCTTGCGTTCTGGTTGATCTGTTCTGTCATCTGTCTCACCTCGTTCCCTCGTCGATTATGCTCCGTGCCATCATTTACCGTTCCCAATGAAGTCTGAATTCATGCATAGATCACAACGATGTTGATGCTGTCCAATCTGCCGAAGGTATGTTAAAGTTTTGATGAATGCAAGAACACCGAGATCAATCTTATGGAGACGCTGATGAGAATGGGAGAGAGAAACAGCATGGATGTATTTCAAATCATTTTGGAAAAAAAGATAGTGGCGATTTTTCGTGGTATTGCAGGTGAACAAGCAAACCGGGGAGCCGAAGCGCTGATCCAAGGCGGTATTCAGGTGTTAGAAGTCACCATGAATACGGAGGGAGTGCTCAAGACCATCAGCGATTGGCGGGCGAAGTATGAAGGGAAGGCGTGTATTGGCGCGGGAACGGTCATAGATGTTGAGATGGCCCGTGAAGCAGTCGCGGCAGGTGCGCAATTTCTCATTTCGCCGAATTTGGATGAGGCTGTCGTGCGGTATGGCGTGGAACACAATATCGATGTTTTCCCAGGGGTTATGACGCCCACGGAGATTGTTCGCGCTTGGAAGTGCGGGGCGCGCGCGGTGAAGCTGTTCCCGATGGCATCGCTTGGACTTTCTTATTTGAAGGATGTTCGTGCACCGCTCGATCAGATTCCAATGATTGTCACAGGCGGTGTGAACTTAGATAATATTGGTCAGTTTATTCAAGCTGGCGCAGCGGGGGTCGGACTTGGCAATCATCTGGTGAACAAGAAGCTGATCGACGATGGGAACTTCGATGCGTTGCAAGCATTAGCACGCAGTTATGTAGATGCCGTCACAGCGGCGTCTCGGTAAGATGGGGGTAAGATCAATCGATGAATTGCCCATAACCTTCGATGAATATGTCGATAGCAAAATAGAGGAACAGCAGCGCGGAGCTGATTGACAGCACGCGAATAAATAAGGTTCCTAATGTGCGCCCGCTGACGACAGCTAGGATGGATAATGCAAGAGACCAAAGTAAACCAGCTGCAAAAAAACCGCTTAAGAAGAACGAAACCGCTTGGAACCCGGAGACTGGGGACCTGGCGATCATGCTGCCGCCGACCGAACCAAACCAAACAATGGCTGTCGGCGAAGCCATCGCTAGCCCCCAACCCGACAGGAAAGATTTGAAGTGCGATCGATTTTGCGGCAGTGTCCCCGTACTTTCATGGGATCGTGTCAAGGTCACCCAACGGGGGTTCCATGCGGACCTTAGCATCTTGTAAGTGAAATAGAGCAACACGAGGGTACCCCCAATCCACAATACCCATCGCACACCTGAAAACCCCAGTAACAAGGACACCCCTGTCATGGCAATAATCGCATACGTCAAGTCACCGAACGATGAACCCACACCGATGAGGAATGAAGGCCAAAACCCGCGTTGTATTCCCTCTTTCACAATCGCGATATTCACAATCCCAAAATCCAGACATAGCGACAATGAAACGACAAAGCCTGATATAAACCACGGGATGAACATGCGCTATCCTGCCTTTTCTGTTGATTGCTTTAATGATTAGACTCATTCTACAACGCAGATGTGAGGATTGTACAAATAAAAGTGAATAAATAACCTTGACATGAGAATCATTATCACTATAATGAAATTGAGAATCGTTCTCAGAACTATTTTATGTCGGAAAGGAAGTTTGGTTCACAATGATTAGAAAGAAAGCAATATCCGTCGCAGGTCTTATTCTCGTTTTTCTGCTGACAGCCGTCCTTGTAGGATGTGGAGGCAATGAGGAAGTGACGACGACTGAAGTGACGACGACTGAAGAGAGCCGTGTTGATGCAGGGGAAGTCAATCTCTATACGACTCGTCATTATGAGACGGACGATGCGCTTTATGCTATTTTCACGGAAAAAACAGGCGTCAAAGTGAATGTTGTTAAAGGGGAAGCAGCAGAATTGATTGAACGTCTCGAACGAGAAGGCGATGCTACGCAAGCGGATGTGTTCATCACGGCGGATGCAGGAAATTTACACAACGCAAAAACCAAAGGCTTGCTGCAACCGGTTGTCAGCGAGACCGTATCAGCCAACATTCCTGAAAACTTCAGGGATCAAGACAATGAATGGGTCGGCTTGACCAAGCGCGCGCGTGTGATCGTATATGCCAAAGATCGTGTCAATCCAAGTGAACTATCGACATATGAAGCGTTGACAGAAGCACAATGGAAAGGGAAAGTGTTGATTCGCTCATCAGGAAACGTGTATAATCAATCTTTGCTGGCCTCCTTCATTTCGATTAACGGAGCGGATGCCACGAAAACATGGGCAGCTGGCATTGTGGCCAATATGGCGCGTGAGCCTAAGGGCGGGGATCGCGATCAAGCGAAAGCTATTGCCGCTGGCGAAGGTGACGTAGCTGTCATGAACACCTATTATATAGGGCAAATGCTAAACTCTACAGATGCCGAAGAAGTGAAAGTTGCTGAGCAAGTCGGCATTTTCTTCCCGAATCAAGACACGACTGGAACCCATGTCAATATCAGTGGTATCGGGATGACGAAACACACGAAAAATCGTGACAATGCGCAGGCTTTCATCGAGTTCCTCACAGGAGCAGAAGCGCAGGAGCAATTCGCCAAAACCAATTACGAGTACCCTGTGAATCCAGCGGTGAAGCCATCGGAGTTACTCCAATCTTGGGGTGAGTTTAAAGAGCAAGGTATCAATCTCTCCATTCTTGGTGCAAACAATGCCGAAGCGATTAAACTCATGAATGAAGTTGGTTGGAAATAAACGGGTTTCTTCTTCGAATAAGGACGTGGCATCATTTTGAAATGGTTTCGTCAATTGAAAGCACAACTGAATCCATGGGCCATTTGGAGCTCGGTCATTATCGTCATCTTGTTGCTGCCTCACGTTTCTCTCGTGAGGCAGTTCATCACTTCTTCAAGTGAGAATTGGGAGCATATTAAGCAGTATTTGTTGCAAGAGATGATGTTGAATACGGCTATTTTGGTGTTGTTTACAGCATCTTTTACCATTCTTATCGGGGTTAGCGCTGCTTGGCTCGTATCGGCATTCGATTTTCCGTTGCGGCGATTTTTGCGCTGGGGGCTCTTCTTGCCGCTGACGATTCCTCCGTATATTGGCGCTTATACGTATCACGGTATTTTAAATTACACAGGCACCATCCAGACGACATTACGCAATGATTTTGGCATCAAGCCAGACCCTCAATATTTTGACATTATGACGGTTCCCGGAGCCATCTTTATCTTCACATTGTTTTTGTTTCCCTATGTCTTTGCTGTTTGCAGGGCATTCCTAAGCAATCAGACAGCGTCGATTATTGAGAACGCTCGGCTGCTGGGCAGTCGGCCTACCGAAATATTTTTCCGTATCGTCCTTCCGTTATCGAGAACGGCGATTGTTGGAGGCGTCAGCCTCGTCATCTTAGAAGTGCTCAATGATTATGGGGTCGTAAAATATTACGGCATTCAGACGTTCACCACCGCCATCTTTCAAACTTGGTTTGCTATGAGTGATTTGAATGCTGCTGTTCGGATTTCTGGAACTTTGCTGCTTTTTGTCATTTTTATATTGTTGTTGGAGCGGTGGTTGCGCGGACGCAAACAATACAGCTTCGCCAATGCGAAGATCAGACCTTTGCAGCGCATCCGATTGACGGGATGGAAAGCGGCGTTGGCCACAACGTATACGTTCGGTATTTTTATCTTTGCATTTTTGATTCCGGTTGCGCAGTTAAGCCAGTGGGCGTTTATGACATTTAAGGACATTGTGAGTTGGCAGTTTGTTACGCTCATTAGCAATTCATTGCTTGTAGCTGCTGTGGCATCTCTTATAATAGTATGTATGGCTGTGATTGTTGCCAATTTCAGCCGACTCAACGATGCGTACCTTTCCAGAATATATGCGAAAATAACGTTCTTAGGTTATTCGATACCCGGTGCAGTGATTGCCATCGGTGTGATCACAATGTTTGTGGCATTGGATCGCAGCTTGGCTCCGGCATATCGATGGATCGGTTTCAACTCGACGCTCGTACTAAGCACGAGTATTGTGATGTTGACATTCGCTTATGCAATTCGTTTCATGGCGGTTGGATACAATTCGATCGAAGCGGGCTTTGCCAAAATCGGCAAAACGTTTACTGAGGCATCGCGCACACTAGGCATGTCGGTGACTGCTACTTTTTTTCGCGTTGATCTGCATTTGTTGAAGGGTGCGATTGTCGGCGGCTTTATTCTTTGTTTTATTGATATCCTCAAGGAATTACCGTTGACGTTATTGCTGCAACCTTTTAATTTTTACACACTTGCTACCAAAGCGTTCCAATACGCAAGCGATGAACGAATCCAGGAAGCTGCCTTGCCATCGTTGTTGATCATTGGCATCAGCGGTTTATGTGTCTACTTCGTGCAACGTTACATAGAGAAGGAGCCGAGCTAATGTTCATCCGTATTCAGAACCTTTGTTTTCAATACAAGAATGCAAAGAAAATGACGATACAGAACTTCACGCTGGATCTGAACAAAGGCGAGATTATTTCGCTTGTGGGGGACAGCGGATGCGGCAAAAGCACGATTCTGCGGTTAATTGCAGGCTTAGAGGTTCCGAATACCGGAACAATCCAAATTGAAGATCGTATCGTGACCGACGACAAACGCTTTATTCCGCCTGAACAGCGAGGCATCGGATTGGTTTTTCAAGATTATGCGTTGTTTCCGCATATGACGGTTGCCGACAATATTCAATATGGACTCAAGGGTTGGAGCCGGTCACAAAAACAACAACGACTAAAAGAATTGCTCGGTCTTGTTGGGTTGACTGGTTTTGAACATCAATATCCATATGAGCTTAGCGGCGGTCAACAGCAACGTGTAGCTTTAGCTCGTGCGTTGGCGCCTAAACCTTCTTTACTTATGCTCGATGAGCCGTTTAGCAACCTGGATTCCGACCTGCAATTTAAGATTCGCCAAGAACTGCGCACCATTCTGAAGACAGCGGGGATCACGACCATCTTCGTGACCCACGATCGTGACGATTCGAAGAAACTGGCGGACCGGATCGTGGTGTTGAAGGATGGCACCATTCACCGAATGGGCACGCCGGATTTGATTCTCAACGAACGTTGACCGATGGTCAATCGGAGGGACAGGATGACAGGTTCTTTAATGATTGGATTGGTCGTTTTCGTGTTACTTGTGGGCTTCATTGCCACGATCCAAGTAGGATCATCACGCGAAAACCAGCAAGAAAATCCCCAATATGAACGCAATGTATCCCAAAACTGGAGACGCCTGCTATGGATTTACGCGATGGGCACAGCAGGCTTTTTTGCTTTGTTGTTTTTCCTGATGCGCTAAACACAACGTAATTGTTCGTTACATGATTTCATTATCAGTTTCGATATTTTGTCTGAATGTGGTAGAATGCTGGAATGGTGATCACATATGACAACAACGAAGTGGTACGTAGTCTGGTCGGGGCGCGCTCCTGGCATTTATAACTCGTGGCCCGCGTGTAAAGCGCAGGTGGACGGAATGGCGGATGCGAAATATAAATCCTACAGCTCCCAAGCGGAGGCAGAGAAGGCCTTCACAGACGGTTACACGACCGTATTCCGTTCTCCTAAGGCAAGCAAGCAACTGCCAACCAATGCACAATATGAACTTAACAGCATCTGCGTGGATGCGGCATCAAGCGGCAACCCAGGCATCGTTGAATACCAAGGGGTGGATACGCGGACGGGTGAGCGCCTGTTTCACCATGGCCCGATTTCTAGAGGGACGAACAACCTTGGCGAGTTTCTAGCTATCGTGCACGGTTTAGCTTATTTAAAGAAACTGGGCAGCAATAAGATGATTTATAGCGATTCCCGCACAGCGATGAAGTGGATACGCGACCGACATCCCTCCACATCGTTGCCCCGTGATGACTCAACACAAGAAATCTGGGGACTTGTCGATCGAGCAACGCATTGGTTGCACACAAATACATTTTCAAATCAAATTAGCAAGTGGGAGACCGAAGTCTGGGGGGAAATTAAAGCGGATTTCGGGCGCAAATGAAGTGGAGGTATCGTACCCATGACAATAGCAGCGACAACAGCATCAGCAGCAACTTACCGACTGGTCGCCATCGACATTGATGACACCCTGCTTACGGATGATTTGGTGGTGACGCCTGGCACGAAGGCAGCGCTTGAACAAGCCATTCGACAAGGTGTAATCGTGACGCTTGCAACAGGTCGCATGTTTCCTTCAGCACAGAACATCGCAAAGCAACTTGAACTCAATGTACCGATCATCACCTACCAGGGGGGATTGATCAAAAATTTATTAGACGAAGCCGTCTTATACCATCGGCCTGTCCCAACAGACATCGCAAACAGACTGATCGACATTGCGGAGGAACGCGGGCTTCATCTGCAGTTGTATCACAACGACCAATTGATAGTGAATACGGACAATGATCTCGTCCGCGCCTATTCCGAACTCTCCAAGGTGCCTTATGTGATCGAATCGGATTTTCGTCGCGTGGCGATACTTGGTTCTACCAAGATGCTTATTATCGACGAACCTGAAACATTAGATCGCCTTGCTG
>JBILCM010000098.1:0-7880 GCA_044353165.1 Paenibacillus sp. | reverse complement strand
TGGCTGGGAAAATTCTGCGCTCCGCAAGTCTTCGGTCGAGATGTAACTCCATGTTCCCGGTGCCTTTGAATTCCTCGTAGATGACGTCATCCATGCGGGAGCCTGTCTCGATCAGTGCTGTAGCCAATATCGTCAAGCTGCCGCCTTCTTCGACATTACGCGCAGCACCGAAAAATCGTTTGGGCCGGTGAAAGGCGCCCGGATCGATCCCCCCCGACAACGTGCGGCCGGACGGCGGAATGACAAGGTTGTAAGCACGTGCTAAACGCGTGATGCTATCAAGCAAAATCACAACATCTTTCTTATGTTCAATTAAACGCAAAGCCCGCTCAAGGACAAGTTCAGCAACTTTAATATGGTTTTCCGGCAACTCATCGAATGTGGAGTAAACAACCTCGGCATTGACAGAACGTTGCATGTCGGTAACTTCTTCCGGCCGTTCATCGATCAACAAAATGAACAACTTGATATCGGGATAATTCACAGAAATACTGTTGGCGATTTTTTTCAGTAGTAGCGTCTTTCCTGCTTTGGGAGGAGCTACGATCAATCCTCTCTGTCCTAACCCAACGGGTGAGAATAAATCCATTAATCGGGTGGATAAATCGTTCGGAGTTGTTTCCAAGACAATCTTCTCTTTGGGATACAATGGAGTTAGCGCGGGGAAATGCGGTCTTTCTGACGCAGTCTCGGGATTTTCACCATTCACAGCTTCTACATGGAGCAGACCAAAATATCGTTCAGATTCTTTCGGAGGTCTGCATTTGCCAGAAACGAGGTCGCCTGTTCGAAGGTCAAATCTTCGGATTTGCGATGCGGAAATGTAAATATCTTCGGAGCTCGGCAAGTAATTGATCGGTCGGAGAAACCCAAAACCTTCAGGTAAAATTTCGAGAACACCCTGCATGAACATAAGTCCGGATTTTTCTGCTTGCGCCCTAAGAATTGCAAAAATAAGCTCTTTCTTCTTCAACTGACCATGAGCAATTTGATGTTTTTTGGCCAGCTTGTACAACTCAGTCAACTTCAGCACTTCTAACTCGGCTAAGTTGAGATCCATGTGAAATAACCACCCCATTCCAAATACATTATAGACGAAAGCACAACAATCTAATCAGTCGTCTTCTGCCTCAAGCCATACCTCAGCACCTAACCGCGTCAAATTCTCAATCAGCTGGTCATATCCGCGTTGGATATACTCAAAACCGGATATTTCGGTAACGCCCCCATCAGAAACCATCAATGCCGCAATCACCAGAGATGCACCGGCCCTCAAATCGGTTGCTTTCACTTTCGCTCCATGCAACGTACAGTTTTGGATGATTGCTGACCGTCCCTCAACTCGAATATTTGCACCCATGCGTTGTAACTCAGGAACATGTTTAAATCGATTGCTATATACCAAATCCGTTAGAATGCTAACACCTTTCGCCCGCATCAACAAGCTCGTCATCGGTGACTGCAAATCCGTCGCAAACCCCGGATATACGAGTGCTTTAACATCAATATTCTCATATTGTTGTTGACCTATCACACGGATGGATTCGTCCATCACATAAACATGAGCGCCCATCTCTTGGAGCTTGGCCGATAAAGCTTCCATATGTTTAGGTATGATATTATCGATGGTAACATCTCCAGCTGTTGCAGCAGCTGCAATCATATATGTGCCCGCTTGAATCCGGTCGGGGATAATCGAATGGCGACAACCTAGCAATCTCGAGACACCTTCGATGCGGATTGTTTCGGTCCCTGCGCCTTTAATCCTGGCCCCCATTGAACTAAGTAACGTTGCCACATCTATAATTTCAGGCTCTTTTGCCGCATTATCAATGATGGTGATGCCTTGCGCGCGAGCCGCCGCAAGCATAATATTGATGGTTGCTCCAACGCTTGCTACATCCAAATAAATTTTCGTCCCCTTCAAACCTTGCGACTTCACGTGAATTGAACCATGTTCATTCATCACGGTAGCCCCTAGGGAATCGAATCCCTTGATATGTTGATCAATGGGTCGGGGCTCAAAGTTGCAGCCACCTGGCATCCCTATAATCGCTTCACCAAACCGACCTAACATGGCTCCCATTAAATAATAAGAAGCCCTTAATTTCTTGACATTCCCATTCGTGAGCGGCTTCCAAGTTAATGCGCTGGGGTCGATCGTCATGGTGCCTTCGTGAAAATCAATCTTCGCACCCAGCTCCTGCATGAGTTCCGAGTAGATCAACACATCGCTAATATTCGGCAGATTCTCAAGAACAACCGTCGTTTCCGCAAGCATCGCGGCAGGAATCAATGCGACTGCGCTATTCTTGGCGCCGCTGATTGTGACTGTTCCACGCAAAGGCCGTCCGCCTACAATCATAAGCTTGTCTGTCATGGTTCATATTCCTCCCGCACGCAAGAAAAGAAGGAGGGAAAACACCCGCTGAACTGCGCATCGAATGCATTCCCCTTGTTCACTTCTTTAGGCTTGGTTGCTGCTCCCGAACAGGCGGATTTTGGTTCGAACCACTTCAATCATTGCTTTCTTCGCAGGCCCGAGATACTTACGCGGGTCATAAACTTTCCCGTCTTTAGCAAGCACCTCACGAATCGCATCCGTGCAAGCGACTTGGTTCTCTGTATTTACGTTAATCTTACCCACGCCGGCTGCAATCGCTTTGCGAATCGACTCATCCGGCACACCCGATCCGCCGTGTAGAACGACCGGAACAGGAATCGCCTTCGCGACTTGTTCAATAATATCATAGTGGATTTGGGGTTCTCCCTTGTACATCCCGTGAGCGGTTCCTACCGCAATGGCGACACAATCGACACCTGTTTGTTCGTAGAAACGGATCGCTTCTTCTGGTTTGGCAAGGTTGGCATGCTCTTCTTCAACACTGATATCGTCTTCGACACCGCCAATCGTACCCAATTCCCCTTCGACAGACACACCCATCGCACGAGCTGCTTTGACCACTTCCTTCGTCAACCGCACGTTGTCCTCGAAAGAATGATGTGATCCGTCGAACATAACAGACGAGAAGCCTGCTCGTATGCATTGCATTGCAACTTCAAACGTGCTGCCATGATCCAGATGGAGCGCTATTGGCAATCCCGATTTTTTCGCGGCGGCTTCAGCTATGGCTACGGTAAATTCGATTCCCATATACTTTAACGCACCTTCACTAACACCAAAAATGATCGGCGACTTCTCTTCCATCGCAGCTTCAACAATGGCTTGCGCAAACTCCAAATTGTTCATGTTGAATTGACCCACAGCAAACCGATTGGCTTTCGCCTTCGGCAAAAATGCGTTCATCGAAACGAGCGGCACACCCAATTCCTCCCCAATACAATCTATCTTTCATTCCCGACAGCCTATTGTTGGCATGACTTGAGTGACATTATAACATAATGCGGTGAGGATTGGTATGAATTTAAAGTGTTGCTGAATTCCGATCCAACTCCAAGTTGACAGCGTAAAGCAGAGCATCAATGTCAAACGGTTTGGTAAAATGCATCAAAGCACCTGACTCTACAGCCTCTCTGAGCATATCCAATTCACCATAGGCAGTCATCATAATGACTTTAATATCGGGATTTATCTTCTTTATACGCTTCAGTATTTCCACGCCATCCATACCGGGGATTTTCATATCCAAAAGCACCAGATCCGGCACATCTTGCTTGACGATTTCAATCGCAGAATTCCCATTATAGGCTTGGAATGTCTGATACCCTTCGCTGGAAAATACTTCCGAGAGCAACATGCGTATCCCATTCTGATCATCTACAATGAGTAACTTTCGATGGTCCATTCTCCAACCCCCTACGCACATCAAAATTGTAATGCTTACATCTTTCCCATACATTTCTATATAAAATTATTTATTCCTGCTATTTGTGGCGAAAATGTGACAAAAAAGACTGCTCTGCACGGAACGGTTCATCCCATGAGGCAGTCTAGGCGAAAGTTGATGTTGCCAAAATCCAAGTTACCGATTCATTCGTAATGACGCGCCCACGAATTCGCGGAACAACGCTTGGGGGCGATTCGGTCGAGATGTAAATTCGGGATGGAACTGAACGGCAAGAAACCAGGGGTGATCCGGTAATTCAACAATCTCAATCAATCTTCCGTCCGGGGAAGTGCCGGAGAAACGCATCCCCGCAGCTTCCATTCGTTCACGATAAGTATTGTTGAATTCGTATCGATGGCGGTGACGCTCGTAGATCAATTCATTGCTGTAGCATTGGCTAGCTAAAGATCCCTCGGCGAGTTTGCAAGGGTACAAGCCCAACCGCATCGTACCACCCAGATTTTCAATGTCTTTCTGGTCTGGCAGAAGGTCGATCACAGGGTATGGGGTCTGAGGATTGATTTCGGATGAATTCGCGCTTTTTAAACCTAGCACAGTGCGGGCAAACTCGACGACAGCAACCTGCATCCCCAAGCAAATGCCAAAGAATGGGATCTTCTGCTCCCGAGCATAACGAATCGCAGCAATTTTCCCTTCGATGCCCCGATCGCCGAACCCCCCGGGAACAAGGATGCCATGAACGCCCTCAAATAACGCGGAAGCATTATGATCGTATACATCCTCCGCATGGATCCAACGAATATTCACTTCTGTGTTATGCTCAATACCCGCATGTTCAAGCGCTTCTACAATACTTAAATAAGCGTCATGCAAGGCCACGTATTTGCCGACGATCGCAATTTCCGTCTTGTGCGCCAGTGATTTCACGCGTTGAACCATGTCCAGCCATTCCGTCATATCCGCATCAGGCGCTATAATCCCAAGGCGACGCAGGACAATTTCATCCATATGTTGCGCTTGTAACATCAGAGGTACCTCATACAATGTTTCTGCATCTAACGCTTCAATGACTGCATCAGCCTCAATGTCGCAGAATAATCCAATCTTCCGTTTCATATCTTCTGTAAGCGCACGCTCGGTCCGACAAACAATCAAATGGGGTTGAATCCCAATGCTCCTTAGTTCTTTCACGCTATGTTGTGTGGGTTTGGTCTTTACTTCTCCTGCTGCTTTCAAATAAGGGATCAAAGTGACATGAATATAGAGCACATTCTCGCGACCGACATCATTCTTCATCTGACGAATAGCTTCTAGGAAAGGTAAACTCTCAATATCACCAACGGTACCACCAATCTCGGTGATCACGACATCCGATTGGGATTCCCTTCCCGCACGTAAGATTCGCTCTTTGATTTCATTCGTGATGTGCGGAATGACTTGCACTGTGCCGCCCAAATATTCTCCGCGGCGCTCTTTCGTGATGACAGAAGAATACACCTTGCCTGTCGTCACATTGCTATTCTTGCTCAGATTAATATCAATAAAGCGCTCATAATGGCCAAGATCCAGGTCCGTCTCTGCGCCATCGTCCGTTACGAAGACTTCGCCATGCTGGTATGGACTCATTGTGCCTGGATCAACATTAATATAGGGATCAAATTTTTGGATGGTCACTTTTAAGCCGCGGTTCTTCAACAAACGACCTAATGATGCTGCAGTAATCCCCTTACCTAAAGACGATACAACGCCTCCGGTCACAAAAATATACTTCACCATGGCTGTTCTTCCTCCTAAAAAACGACGAAAATAACAAAAAAGTGACACCCGTCGCGACGGGGCACTTTTCATTGATTGACAATATTCGCTAAAGCCCAATGCATAGTTTACCGTGACCGTGTGTGTCTGTCAACACAATTTATTTCTCTTCCTCTTCTTCGTCTTCATCTGCTTCATAGGACTCAAAATCATCCACTTCATCTTCCTCGGACTCTTCCAACTCATCTTCCAACTCATCTTCCAACATTCCTTCTTCTGCGTCCACCTCGGCGATTCCTTCTACGACTTCTTCCTCTTCCTCATCGAAGAATTCACCATTATCTTCATCGATCGTATCGAAATCATCCGCGCGGTCCACATCCGAATCGAACGCATCCTCTTCCTCAACATACAAGTCCTCGTCGTCCAAGTCGTCCTCGTCGTTGATAATTCTAGGTCTCTTCGCATTGCCACCCACAGCATCATCAGCTTTCTCTACAGGGTACCAACGTTTCAATCCCCACAAATTGGTGCCGACACAAGCAAATCGACCGTCAATGTTAATTTCTGTATAGACTTGGGCAATGACACTCATCATCTGTGATTCTGACAATTCTTTAAATTTGGCGATCTCCTTCATTAAATCACGATAATAATAAGGCGTGTTCGCCGCTCGTAAAATTTCGAAAGCCAAATCGACCATAGGTATTTCTTTCGCTTGGTCCTTTGTAATTTTTAGCACGTATTCACTCACAGTACGCACAACCCTTCCCATTTCCTGCCGCCTCGCCAGCGAAACAAGGAATTATGTATATTGATACCCTTTCCATTTTCCATATTAGTAAACCTTATTTTTTGCAAAAATGCAACTGCCTTCAGGGAGAAATGGCGGAAGCGGAGGGCAATGACCTCCGCTCTGACTGTATCCCGCCTGCATCCCTTAGCGCCATGTCCTTGGCTTGAGTTTTACAACTCTCCTCTATTCTATGTCGATGTTGGCGGCATGCAACGTGCAGAAGCCCATTTGGTATGAAAAATGACAAACGCTCACGCAGACACCCCACATTCACAATATGATAAGAAAAAATCATCCGCATTGGAGGCTGTCTATGGAAGGTTTGGCCTTCGTTACATGGCTTCAGCAAAATATGGATCCGGCAATCAAAGGACGCAAGAGGCATATTGTACGGATTGCAGACGCGGCAAATTATCGCTCGATTACAAGAGCGCTCTCACGGACGTCCAAGAACGATAAGCGGAAATTAGGTATTGAGCAACTTCCCTGTATTCATGGACTTATATACTACGGGAATGCCTGCGCCGCTATGATGAAGCGATATGCAAGTGAGATTTCAATTGAGGAAGATGTCACATTGTCAGTACACGGACTGCCCCTCGTTTCGGAGAGTATCCGATCCATTCGCGTTCCAGCCGTCAGAAAATTTGCGACAGGGGCACAAGTCAGCATCGGCATCATCGATACGGGCGCAGATTATTCACATCCCGACTTGCAACCTGTCTTGTTACGCGGTGTCAACCTGCTCTCGCCGCGTATGCTACCCTATGACGATAACGGTCACGGAACGCACATTGCGGGTACGATTGCTGCTGCCGGTCGCATGATCGGAATCGCGCCGAAAGCGGCATTGTATCCTGTCAAAGCGTTCGATCATCGCGGTGCGGCATACGTCTCCGATATTATCAAGGGCATCGAATGGTGTGTGCAACACAGAGTCGATGTGATCAATATGAGCTTTGGTATGAAGACGCGGAGCGAAGCGATGTTGGATGCGGTGCGACATGCAACGAAAGCGGGCATCGTCATTGTTGCTTCTGCGGGCAACGACGGCGAGCGCCGCATTGATTATCCGGCGCGATTCTTGCATACCATTAGCGTTGGGGCCGTCAATCGGCAAGGTCGCGTTGCCACCTTCAGCAATACCGGGAAACGCATCGATGTGCTGGCGCCGGGAGAGCGGATCGTCTCGACATGGCCGAACCGGCGATATCATGAATTAAGCGGGACATCGATGGCGACATCTCATGTGACGGGCGTAATCGCATTGTTGAAATCAGCGAAACCTCGATTGACGCCGTACCAATTGAAGCGTATCCTTGCCGCAGCACAAACAACCGTCCGAGGCGGTCTGAAGCGGACACGCTCGCCTGGGCAAGTCGACGCGGTGCTTGCGTTCCGCCAGCTTCGCGATTAGCAAGGTTCACTACATGCGTTCTGGCGCATCGACGCCGACCAATCGAAGCGCGTTGCGCAACGTGTGCCCCAGTGCCAAGAACAACACCAGCTTGGCCTGCGTT
>JBILCM010000035.1:0-23960 GCA_044353165.1 Paenibacillus sp. | reverse complement strand
TGAATTGGATCAAGTATGATGTTACAAAAAAGTTCGAAATCTTCGAACGAAGGGGATCAAATGGATAAGTACGCGAACATCAAAGCCGGAGAGAAAGGTGCTTGGTTAAGCATTATCGCATACATCGTGCTGTCGGTCGTAAAGTTGATGGTAGGGTGGCGTTCAGGTTCTGAGGCGCTCTGGGCAGATGGCTTAAATAACTTTACAGATATTATTGCTTCCATTGCGGTCTTAATCGGTCTGCGCATCTCGCAGAAACCTCCGGATCACGATCACCGATACGGACACTTTCGTGCCGAAACGATCGCGTCGCTCGTTGCTTCACTCATTATGTTCGGGATCGGGATCCAAGTTGTCGCACAAAGCGTAAGCCACTTCTTTAATGGGACGATCGTAGCACCGAGTATGACAGCAGCATGGACGGCAGCCATCTGTTCAGTTATTATGTTCATCGTGTATCGGGTTAATCGAATGTTGGCCCAACGCATACAGAACCAAGCGTTAATGGCGGCGGCGCTAGATAATCGTTCAGATGCGCTGGTGAGTGCAGGTGCTTTCGTCGGCATTATCGGTGCATCGATGGGGATTGTATGGTTAGATCCTCTGGCAGCTGCCATCGTCGGGGTTGTAATTTGTATCACGGCTTGGGGGATTTTTCGTGAAGCGACTCATGCACTAACAGATGGCTTCGATGAGACCAAGTTAAATGAGTTCAAAGATACCGTACTTACGATTCCTGGTGTGGAGTCCATCATCGATATGCGTGCACGCGTCCATGGCAACTCCATTCTGCTTGACATCATCATTGGCGTAGACTGCAACTTGAACGTGACCCAAAGTCATGACATCTCCGATGAAATTGAAAAAACTTTGCTTGAAAAACATCGGCTCGATCATGTACATATCCATGTCGAGCCGATCCAGAAAAATTAACGATTGCGGATTAACTTCGTAATACGTCCCTTGACTGTCCATTCTGCAACGTATACATTGCCGATCGCATCGACACACACACCGTGCGGCGAACTGAATTTGTTGGAACGGAAGTAAGAAAGCTCCAAGTTTGGCCAACCTTTCTGTTTGTACGCCTGTTGATCCTCGCCTAGATGCGTGATCAAGCGATCATTGCGATCGTAAATACTAACACGGCTATCTAGGTCAGGGACATACACTTCATCGCCGAAGAAATAGAAATTGCACGGTTTGTCCATATCATCGATAACGAACCGTTTATGTATGCCATCCAAGGTGAACACTTGAAAACGATTATTCCCACGATCGGCAACGTAAACCTCTGGCTCGCCGCTTCGCACATCAATTGAGATACCATGCGGACATATGCAGTGACCGGGTTCGGAACCTTTGCCCCCGAAAGAACGAATGTATTGTCCAGTAGCCGTGTAAACATGAATCCAGTGTTGACCGTAACCATCGGTCACATAGATGTTACCATTGGGTGAAACCGCTACATCGGTTGGAATAAACTTCCGCTGTGCATCATAGATTTCAGGCAAGTCTGGCGTGCTAATGGTCAATAGTGTTTCCCCATCCAGTGAAAGTTTCACCATTTGGTTGCGTTTCGTGTCGGTAATATAGAGATACTCCGCGCCGTTCTCTTCATGCAGATAAAATCCGTGAGCTCCACCCTCGAATTGTTCACCCCAAGCGGAAAGAAAATTTCCGTCATTGTCAAATTTGATGATGGAAGGACTGCCCGTGTGAAATACGTATACGTTGTCGTCTTTGTCTACGACGATGCCGTGGGTGTAGCCCAAGTTAAATCCTTCTGGTAATTTTGCCCAACCTTCTGCAACCATGTAAGTATGCGTGCCGTTCCCAACAAATGTGCTCTTCCCCATAACTGCCACCTCATTCATTCATATTTTTGCTAATGAAGCACTTCATTCTCGCCAAACTCAACGTTGTGGTATACCTGTTGCACATCTTCCAAATCTTCCAGCGTGTCAATCAATTTCTCGAATTGTTCTTGCGATTCTGACGGGAGTGTAACGTAATTTTGTGGCAACATCGAAAGTTCTGCAACCGAAAAATTGAGAATTCCTTGTTGTTTTAACGCTTCTTGTACGGCGTGGAATTGATCGGGATCGGCGTAGATGATTGCGTTGTGCCCCTCTTCATCGGTTTCATCCAAGATATCCCGAACATCGACATCCGCCGCCATGAGGATTTCGAGGACGTCCTCTGATGCTTGACCCGCTACACCAATCACTGCAGTGCTATCGAACATATAGGAGACGGAACCATTCACGCCCATCGTGCCGCCGTTCTTGTTGAAAGCTGCCCTTACCGCAGAGGCTGCTCGATTGACATTGTTCGTCAGGGCATCTACGATGACCATCGAGCCGCTAGGTCCGAAACCTTCGTAACGCAATTCCTCGAACGTCTCATCTGCACTTCCTTTGGCTTTCTCCAACGCACGATCAATGATGGCTTTAGGCACGTTGTATGTTTTGGCCCGTTCTAGCACGACGCGCAAGGCTCGATTCGCTTCCGGATCAGGTGTCCCTTTCTTCGCCGCAACATAGATTTCAATCCCAAACTTGGCGTAGACTTTACTGTTGTTAGCGTCTTTCGAAGCTTTCTTTTCTTTAATATTGTTCCACTTGCGTCCCATGTTTGACGAATTCACTCCTTCTAACATGGAATTATAACATAACAGACAATGCACATGAAGGTGCAGATTTTTTCGATAAATACTGTTAATATCATCCTTCGATTGCTATGATGATACAATAAAAAGAGAGTAACTTCGGAGGAAACTAGGCGTGGAGAACAAATGGATTTTTATTGTTGGCTTGTGCATCGCTTCGGCATTGTGGGGATTTAATTTTGGTGTGAGTCGGCTAGGAATGGATACTTTCGATGCACAATTGTTTATTTTTTTACGATTTGGATTCGCTGTACCGCTCCTCTTCGTGATCTTAAAGCTTAGAGAAGGTGCAGTGGGAATACGTATCAAAGATGCAGGCTTGCTAATGATCCTTGGTTTCTTTGGTATCACCATGCTAGAGATGCTTGTGATGTTTTCCATCGAACATACGACTCTTGCGAATGCCTCACTATTGAATGTAGCGCCTTGGCCCATATTCGTCGCTTTGTTCTCACCGCTGTTCGTGAAAGAGCCGCTAACAATGAAAGTCATTATTGGCGGGGTTTTGGCGCTTGTTGGTGTGACGATGGTGATTGTGGGCGGACAGGAGGGGATCCAATTCACATCAGGTCAAATGATCGGTAATGGAGCAGCTTTACTGGTGAGTATCATTGGTGCTCTTATGAATTTAAGCACCATGCGTCTCATGCACACCTATTCACCCTTACGTGTGACAACATGGCTCATTTTCTTTGGCGTCGTTTTCTTATTCCCGTTCACATGGGGCTCTTGGGACAACGTCTCTTGGGCAACGTTAGGTGCGTTAGAGCTCTCGATCATCGGTTATAATGTGATCCTTTGTACCGTTGTGGCTTTCGTGCTTTGGAATGCTTGCATGCATCACGTTGGAGCCACCGTATCGAATTTTTTTCGGTATGTTGTCCCTGTAGCCGCGGTCATCGCTGGTTACGTCATGTATGATGAGCCGTTAACCACATGGCAGGTAATTGGTGCGCTCTTTATGGCTGCTGGTCTCCTATGGATCACGCTGAAGCGGAAATCAATTTCGATCCAGTAATGGCTTGTGCATGGTATTGTTTCCTGTTACACTTTGTACAATCTCATCTAAGTAAAGGGGACAGGCACATGAAAAAAGGGTCGTTTCTACTTGTATTCATGCTTTCCGCTATGATCTTTACATCTTGTTCTAGCAACACAGATCAATTGAGATTCGCAACAGATGCTACGTATGCACCGATGGAGTTTATGGACAAAGACAAAATTGTTGGATTTGATATTGACTTCCTCGCAGCGGTCATGGAAGAAGCAGGACTCGAGTATACCGTTGAGAACATCGGTTGGGATACCATGCTCGAGAGCGTTAAGCAAGGGAAAGAATACGATGCAGGGATATCAAGTGTGTCGATCACAGAAGAACGCAAAGAAACGTACGATTTCTCTGTTCCTTATTTCGAGTCTACGAATATGATTCTCACCAAACAAGACAGCACGATTGCGAATGCGCTCGATTTGAAAGACAAGAAAGTCGCTGTGCAGAATGCAACGACAGCGGATACGATCATGTCCGACCTTATGGGTAAAGACAACACCAACTTAAAGCGTTTTGAGAGCAATGCGCTCGCGTTGCTTGAACTTGAGAATGGTGGCGTAGATGCAGTTGTAGCGGATAATATGGTCGTAGGCGAATATATCAAGAACAACCCGGATAAAAATTTCAGAGGTATTTTCGATAGTGAGAATTTCGCCGGTGAATTCTACGGGATTTTATTCCCCAAGGGCACGGAGTTGAAAGATGAGATTGATGCATCGATCAAAGCCGTCATCGAGAATGGCAAGTACGCTGAAATTTATGCAGAATGGTTCGGACAAGCACCGGACGTAACGAAGCTGTTGAATCCATAGATCGTTTGTAATTGATGAGAAAAGCATGCGCCAGCCCTTATGTGCGCATGCTTTTCTATTCAGACAGAAGGGAATGGAATACATGGACTTCCGATGGGATATTATCATCGAATATGCCCCGTTATTATTGAAAGGAACACTGCTTACGATTGCAATCTCCATAGCATCGATCGCGCTCGGCGCGATTCTTGGTCTGGGTATAAGTTTTGGTAAGATGTCCTCCCGCTGGTATTTGACCTATCCCATGGCTTCTTATATCAATTTTTTTCGCGGAACCCCTCTCATATTGCAAATTTTGCTTGTACATTTTGGCCTTGTGCCGTTGCTTCTCGGTTCGACGAATGCGATCTTTGCAGCTATTCTAGCATTGTCATTAAACTCTGCCGCATACACGGCGGAAATTTATCGCGCGGGCATTCAGTCCATTGATAAAGGACAACGCGAAGCAGCGCAATCCTTGGGAATGACGTCGTTCCAAACGATGAGATTTATCATCTTGCCCCAAGCCGTTCGCAGAATGATTCCCGCGTTCGGCAATGAATTTATTGTGCTGATTAAAGATTCATCACTCGTTGCCATCATCGCAGCACCTGAGTTGATGTATTGGAGCAATGCGATGCGCGGTGAGTATTTTCGTGTGTGGGAGTCGTACTTAACGGCAGCCTTGATTTATTTCATTCTGACCTATTCATTAAACAAGTTGTTAGTGTACATGGAGAGGAAGGTTTAAATTGAATACACCCATCATCCAAGTGAAGAACATGAAGAAATCGTTCGGAACGAATCAAGTGTTGCGCGGGATCACGATGGATATTGCAAGCCAAGAAGTGGTCGTTGTAATCGGACCATCAGGTTCGGGGAAATCGACATTGTTGCGATGTTTGAATTATCTGGAGCAACCGGAACATGGGGACATCTTCATTCAATCCGTTTCATTGAACGCGCAGAAGTTAGGTATTCATGAAATACGTAAAGACATCGGTATGGTGTTCCAACAGTTTAACTTGTTCCCTCATATGAATGTGTTGGAGAACATCATGATCGGTCCCGTCCAAGTGCGCCAATGGTCCAGAACCGATGCACAACGCAACGCTATGGCTTTGTTGGCCAAAGTAGGGTTAAGCGATAAAGCTACAGCATTCCCAGCATCTCTCTCAGGTGGTCAATCGCAACGGGTTGCGATCGCTAGAGCTTTGGCCATGCAACCGAAAATCATGTTGTTCGATGAACCGACTTCTGCGTTAGACCCCGAGATGGTGGGCGAAGTGCTCATGGTGATGAAACAACTCGCCCAAGACGGGATGACCATGGTCGTGGTCACGCATGAGATGGGGTTTGCGAAAGAAGTGGGTGACCGTGTGATCTTCATGGAAGACGGTCTCATCGTTGAACAGGGCACGCCCAAACAACTTTTCGAACAACCCACCCAAGAACGCACGAGAGCCTTCTTATCTAAAATATTATCCGCGTAAGCTAAGGATGATGTTGTACGTCTGCATCCCTTCCCAGCCAAGAACGAACAAAGCCGCTACGATAAGGATTGTCCTTATCGTAACTATGGCTTTATGCCTGATGTGCTCTTGTTGTTTCGTTGTCACTTGCTTGATGGCTGGGAGGAAAGATAGCATAAAAATAAGGATGCCGAGTATGAATATCACGAGATGTGTGGATTGAATCGTTCCGAGCATGTCCGTCAGTAGCTGCTTGACCGCGTTGACCATCTCATTCGCCAACGATTGACCACCTTCATCGACTCGCACATAGTTAGACAACCATTGTGACAGCGGCTCTTTCAACGCAATGCTTGTTGCGGCGAGTAAGCCCCCAATCAGCATCATCGTTATCCCCAACCAACGAAAGACGGTTGTAAGATAATAAGATAGTGTCAGTCCAACGATGAGCAGAAGGAGAATAAGAGTGATCAAGATTCCGTTAAATTGCTTGGTGTCCTCGTAAATACGCTTCACTTCAAGCAATTGAGCTTCCGTAATCCCAATGGATGTAAGCAGGTCTACTTCAGTATTGATATTGTTACTCAGATTGTTCACGACGTTATTGATTTGCTTGGAGGGAATGGGCACATCCTTGGCAAAGTTGTTCAAATATTGTTCTGTTGTTGCAACAATATCAGCCTTTACTTCATGGAACGTGAGGGGCGGGATATCAGATCGTTTGCCAAGCATATAATCCCAGAGCGATGTTTCAAACACCGTTAGCTTATCTTTCAAATAACTCTCCGAGATATAAGGCTCCACGGTTTTCTTGATCTCTTGTTCTAGTTCTGCTAGCACATTCCTCTTTAAACCGAGATCATATTGTCCGAGCTCAAGGTCTGCCCATGTGGAACGAACCTGGTCCGTCATCGTATTGACGAAAGATTCACTGTAAAAATAGTGCATCAGGTGGTAGGGCTTCAAGATTGTACTGTGTAGCGCATTCGAAATGGAGTACGCTAACGTCACGACCAGCAGCAACAAGGATAGGAAAGACAACGCGAATGCTTTGAAAATTTTCAACGAAATACCCCCGATTTAGGTTTATACCATCAAAGTAACAGCACTCAACCGGGACGTCAATCGTTGTTTTTGTTGCCGTTAAACATCAACGCCAAGGTATTGCCCAGTCGGCAGAACGCAGTTGGCTGCGAATGGACCATCGAAGCAATTGATCCAACATTCGCCCCTTCGTATCCTGTGCAGCAGGATCATTCCATAAGTTGTGCTTTTCCCCTGGATCGTTGTGCAAATCATACAACTCACCGTAGGTGTCATCCACATAATGAACGAGTTTCCATTGTTGATCGCGTATCATCGTCATCTGTTCCGTGCCCGTAAGAATCTTATCCCTGGCATGCTCAGAGACCACATAATCTCTGCCCACATAGGCATCCCCTTGCAGAGCAGGCAACAGGGATTCCGCATGCATCGAGGAGGGAGGTGTAATCCCAGCGAGTTGTAGGATGGCGGGGGCGATATCAAAATGCTGACATAAACCTTCAATTCGTCTTCCCCCTGGGAAACGATCTGGATTCCACACGATGAGCGGCACTTTCGTGACGACATCATACATGCTCCATTTTTGAATCAACCCGTGGTCACCCAAATTTTCTCCATGATCCGATGTGAAAATAATAACACTATTCTCTAGCATCCCCTTCTCACGCAAGCTGTCCATCAATTGGCCGACCAGTTGATCAATCATCGTCACATTCGCATAATAATACGCTCTCAGTCGGTGTAATTGTTCACGCGTAGGGTTTCGTTGCCAAACCACAGAATCATGGTCGATTTCGATATGATGATCGATCAACTCTTGCAACGCCTTCGGCATGGCTTGCCATTCCTCTTCTGTAAACTCCGGTAACGGCAATTCCTTGTCCATATACGGTTGAGCGTATGCTGCTGTAGGATCGAATGGCGGATGCGGCCCCGGAAAGCCAATCTCTAGGAACACAGGCTCCATATTCGGTTTATGTCGAATCCACCACGATGCGAGATTCCCTACAAATTGATCAGACTGCATATCCTCATCAATTTCCCATTCGAAAGCGCCTAGTCGCTCGTGATAATCTTCGCGCAGACGGTACAACTCCCGCTGTTGTTTCACAAGCCCTCTCGCTTGCAAAGCCATATCCCACCGATCGAAGAAATAACGGCCTTCCAAATAACGGTCTTTATTCTCTACCACGAATCGCTCGTGGAAACCAAGCGGTGTCTCATAGGGGAACGTGTGCATCTTGCCAATATTAACGCAGTGATACCCCGATTGTGCCAACAATTCCACCCATGAGTGTCTCCAGGTGTCCGCATTCTTATATACCCCCGTTGTGTGCGGGTAGTAACCCGTAAACAAACTCGCTCGCGATGGTGCGCACGAAGGGGAGGTGACAAAACAATTATCGAATGCAACCCCTTCATTCACCAGTCGATCCAAGTTGGGCGTATTCATATGTGCGTGACCGAGTGCGGCAATCGTGTCAAATCGTTGTTGGTCAGTTATAATGAGAATAATATTCGGACGTTGATCAGTCATCAGAATTATGTTCCTCCCAGAAGATTTTCCCTGAATTATAAAGACAAACAAGTGCAACGACCATACATAAAATCGGGATAAAGGTGGACAAAAATGGAGTATTTATGGGGGCCGTTGACAGCTGAAGTGCTGAATATATCCATTGAACCCAATCGTCAACACTGGAGCATTCCCTACAGACGAAACGCCTTTAATGCGTTGTGGATTGTTGAACGGGGCCGTGTGGATTTGATCATCGATGGGAAGCGTGAGAGCGTCCCTGAAGGCGGATTGGTATTGCTTCCTGTAGGTGTACCTTTTCAAGCTTATTTGGCGGAGGGATGTGCTTCCATCGATCTCTTGGTCATTCGATTTCATCTCAGAATTCGAGAACAAATCGACTGGTTCGCATTGTATCGCCTTCCTACAATTCTCTCTACCTCATGTCCGAAAGCGTGGCGCAAACTTTTTCACCGCATTCAGACCCTTCATACCAAAGACCCTTCCTTGCTCGATGTTATCGAAGGGAACTCAACGATGGAATTATTCCTCATTAACATCATGCGTGCATTGGAAAATCAGATTCAACCGATTCAAACCTTGCAAAACCACAAATATTTTCAAGTGTCGCGTATGATTGATTGGATGGAACAACATTTATCCAGACCTTTCCAATTGGATGATCTGGCTGCGATGACCCATCTGTCGAGCGATTATGTGAACGATCTATTCACATCGATTGTACATACACCACCTATGCGTTACGCCAACCTTCTGCGTATAAAACGCGCTCGTCAATATTTAGCGCAGACCAACTGGCCTATTCAAGAAATTGGAACACTAGTGGGTATCGATGATGCGCACTATTTCTCGCGGTTGTTTCGAAAATATGAGGGCATGTCACCCTCACAATACCGAGCTACCTTGCGGGAGATGGATGAACAAACCAATACATGCGAGGAATCCCTATGAATACAAGCCCGATGATTGCTAAACACCTGGACTATTATGGCAGCACCGAACCGAATCTCGTTGATAATCTGCAAGTCCGATTGGAAATTGCAGCGTTGTCCAAGTTATCCGCATCGTGGGCTGAAATGAATCGTGTGCGCGAATTTCATAAGTTTTACTTTTTTCTGGAAGGGCGAGGATGGATTCGCATTGGCGGGATCGATTATGAACCGAAACCGGGTCAGTTGTTTCTGCTGCCAGCTGGCGTGGAGCATTCGTTCCATACAGATCCGCAACATCCGTTCAAGAAGTACTGGTGTCATTTCTTTGCGAATGTAGGCAGTGTCCCGTTGTTCGAGATGTTGCAAGCACCCGCTTATGTTGAAGTTACTGAACATAGTGTGGTAGAAACTCTGTTCCGACAATTAATTGACAATGCCAAGAGACGCAACACCGCAGGCCATTTGATGGTTAAATCGACATTAATTGAATGTATTGCTTACTTTCTTGATAAAGCCGATCGAAGAATGTCATCACGCATAGGCAAGTCTTCGCATGCGATTAAATTAGAACCTGTGTTAGCTTATATGGAACAACATCTCGCGTATGGCGTCACGGTCGAGGCATTATCACGGATTGCGCACCTGAGTCCCAATTATTTCAATCGGTATTTTCATGAGGTGTTCGGTGTGCCGCCCATTCAATACATGAATCGGTTAAAAATCGAGAAAGCCAAGCAATTGTTGCTCTCCTCGAATGCTTCCGTCGGTGAAGCCGCCGCGGCACTGGGATGGGAACTCTACTATTTTTCTCGGGTGTTTAAGAAGATGACGGGTTATGCTCCGCACGCTTATCGGAAGTTGTTTCGCGAGTAATCCGAACTATCGGTGAATATGATTACCGATCGCTATGCCAGCATCTATGACGGATCGTATGATTCTTGCCACTTGATCCTGTTCCAGTCGAAAGAAGGGGATGCTAACACTGATACTGGCAACCATCTGACCTATTGCGTTGTATATAGGTGCTGCATAGCAACGTGCACCCTCATAAGATTCCCCATTATCCACTGCATACCCTTGCTGACGAACAAGCTTCGACTCTTGTACCAATGCCTCCATAGTTACTATCGTTGTATCTGTGATTCGGTCAAAGACGAAATCCTTATACATCTCCCTAATCCGCTCCTCAGTAAACTGAGATAAGAGTACTTTCCCTACACCCGTAATATGTGCAGGTTGCATTTCACCCACTTGAACGTGATAACGAAGTGGATGCTTTGTTTCATGAACGGCCACATAAACAACGTGCAACCCATCCAGCACGGCCAGATGCACATTCTCATTAAACAATCCTGCTAACTTATCCATCATCGGTTTTGCGCTCGATTGTAACGATTGGTTCGTTAAGACTTGCGTGAATTCAACAAATTTGGTGCCGATGACCCACCTGCGCGATGACAACAACCGGATGTATCTGCGTTCCTCCATCGTTTGAATGAGTGCATGCATGCTACTATTGGCAATGCCCAGCTGTTTGCTCATGTCGTGAGCAGATAACCCTTCCGGTTGATGCAACAACAACTCCAGAATATCAAAAACACGATCGGCAGATTTCACCGTCACTCCAATCCCCCCGTTGACTCTTTATGATTTCATAGCTATATTAATAACATATTAATGAATGATATTTTCATATATATGAAAATTATAGATTGGGGTGTTCTATTTGTCAAATGCTTCAACTCGATATATCATCCTTCACCTAGAGGATCATGTTGCTACAGCACTGGAGCCTATAGAACCGTGTGTTCTACAAATCTCGAGTGGAAAATTTCAGGGGAAGCTTCCCATTGTTGAGCCGATCGAAACACTTCACAAATTTTCTTTGACGACGATTGCTGCTGGACAAGAAGTGTTCAAATATGGCGTGCCGATCGGGGTTGCTTATGAAGATATTGCGGCCGGTACCCATGTTCACTTACACAATTTGCGGAGTAATCAATGGAAAGGAGAACACCATGAGGGGATTCAAGAGAGCGGATGGAAGAATCGGAATACGTAATCATATCGCTATCATGTATACCGTGGAATGCGCACATCATGTTGCAGATTCGATTGCTCGCAAAGTGCCTGAAGCTGAAGTGTTCGGTTTCGCCGGATGTTACGGAGATCCGTATGCATTCCGCATGATGGTGGAGTTGGGCCGGCATCCGAACGTAGCCGGCGTGCTGATCGTTCGGCTCGGATGCGAAAGCACTGACGTAGACAATTTAGTAAGACAAATCAAGTTGAGCGGTAAACCGGTCGAGTTCCTCTCGATCCAAGAAACAGGCGGAACAATCTCAACGATACAGAGAGGTTGCATGCTCGCGGCATCCATGGCAGAACAGGGACTCGCTGCGCAACGGGTTGAGATCAGTTTGCACGATCTGATCATCGGCATTGAATGCGGCGGTTCGGATGCAACATCAGGACTCACGGCGAATCCAGCGACGGGGTGGGCGACGGATCGCTTTATCGAACAGGGAGGCACTGCCATTTTTAGTGAATTACCGGAGTTGCTCGGTTGCGGCGACGTCTTGATGGAACGGACACACACTGAAGCGGTTGCCCATCAGTTGAAACAAGGGTTATGGCGCGCTCAAGACCTTGGGAATAAAATCAAAACGTTCGCTGTTTCCACAGGGAATGAAGCAGGCGGATTGACGACCATTGAAGAAAAGTCGATGGGAGCGCTCTGCAAGGTCGGAACGAAGCCGATCCGCGGAATTGTGAAAACTGCTGAAAAACCAGACGGTCAAGGCCTGTATTTGTTAGACAAAGTCGGACTTACCGATTCAAATCAACTCACCATCTACGAAGAAAACGACAATGATGGATTAATTACCTTACTGGCATCTGGGGCGCACATGTTGTTGTTCACAACGGGTAGAGGCAGCGTCGTAGGGTCTGTGGTGGCGCCTGTCTTGAAAATTTGCGGCAACCCGACAACGTGCCGCACAATGGCGGACAACATAGACATTCATGCCGATGGAATCTTAACAGGTACGGAATCGGTTGAACAAGTAGGACAGCGTATTTTAGCGTTGATTTCCGCAGTCGCCGATGGCCAATTGACGAAAGCCGAACAGCTAGGGCATAAGGAATACCACATTCCATATAAACCCGGCCGAGCATGCGATGTGATGTAAAATATGAGGAGGAATCACTATTTATGAGCGCAATTCTAATAGAAGATATCATTAGACGGTTCTCTATCATCTATACGGGGGCGATCTCGGACTCCCTCGATCAGCTCGGTTACCGCAATCAAGTATTGCCGAAGGAATTGAAGCCCTTGCGCCCCGATTCTCGATTTTGCGGGACGGCACTGACCGTGCGCGGTGAATCAACACATGTGGATGACAATAATGAAATTTTTATTCCGCTCTTGAAGATGCTGGGTGATGTAAAACCACACAATGTTGTGATCACTCAACCGAATGATGATACGTGTTCGCATCTTGGCGAGCTCTCTTCCACCACCATTCAGGCACGCGGCGGCGTAGGTGCTGTGATCTATGGAGGAGTTCGCGATGTCGATTACATTAACAAACTTGGATTACCTGTGTTTCACCTATACACGACGCCAGCAGATGTGGTAGGTCGTTGGTGCCTCAAGGAATACAATGTCCCGATTCGAATGAAGAATGTGACAATCTGCCCTGGGGATATCATCGTCGCAGACAGCGATGGCGTTGTCGTCGTGCCGTTGTCCATTGCCGAAGACGTCTTGCTTCGCGCAGAATCACTCGTTGCGACCGAAAATCACGTACGCAACGATGTGATGAATGGCGTCCATCCGCTTGAATCTTATTACAAGCATGGTTGGTTTTGAACACCAGGAACAAAAAACCAGATCCGTTGTAAACGGATCTGGTTCATGGATGTCCAGATAAGTTACTTTTTCATGCGTGCTTTAATGTCTTTCGTTAATTCCTCTTGGTTGGTACGCAATGCTGTGTTGATGTCGACTTTCTCAACTACCATTTGTTTCACCACATTTAATAATTTAGGTACCACAAGATTTTCATATTCGTGGAAAATGAGATTAGGCGCTGGCTTGAGTGAAATCGCTTTAACCATATTCTTCCCTTTCATGACAGGATTATCAGCAGAAAGTTGGTTGATGATCTCAGGGTCCTTCAACACAGATATCCAACCTGACCTTGAAAAATTGGTCTGTGCTTCCTTGGATGCAGTAAGGTATTCGATCGCCAAGTAGGCTTGTTCTTTATGCTTGGATTCGCGGGAGATTTGGAATGAATGCGCATCGACTTTCGTACCGATCCCAGGACGATCCTCCCACTGTGGCGTCGTGACCATGTCCCAATTCATTGCGGCCAAATCCTTGCTGTATAGAAGCGTCAAACCGAGAAATGCTGTTGATACCATCCCTATGTTTTTATCCCTGAAAAATTTGGCTCCTTGTTGAAAAGTGATTTTGTTAAAATCGTAACCCGGTATGTTATAAATATCCAATTGATGTTGCATTATCTTTTTCATGCCATCGTTAATAAAATTCGCCTCGTGGGTCTTAAGATTAATTTTATCAATTGAGAGTTGTTCTACCATCGGTTTAAGATTACTTGGCACCATGCCGTAGTATTGTGTACCCTCGTGTAGTCGTGTCAGCTTCTTCGAAAGCTCAACCGTTTGATTGAATGTGATGCCATCTTTCGGGTAAGGAACACCGAATCGGTCAAATATATCTTTGTTGTATAATAATACTGCCGTGTTCGAGGCGTAAGGTAAACCCATGAGTTTGCCCTTATTGGCGCCATCGGCAAACCCACGCATGCCATCCATCATTTCCGGTTTAAATTGACTTAAATCCGTATTGAATTTTTTCGCTAAGTCGTCTAACGGCATGGGGATGTCGAGCATTAACTCGGTCGGTAAAACCCACCAGCCGGAGATGAGAATGTCCGGCTTGTAACCACCAGCCACCAATGTCATTAAGTTCATAGGCGCTTGAAATTTCGTGCGCTCCAACGTGATGTGGGGGTACTTCGCTTTCAAAGGTGCAACGATCAATTTCTCCCAGTGTTCGTCTGTGAACGGATGCTGATCCCACACTTTTAACGTGACAGGCTTCGTATCAATTGCAGGTCTAGCTTGAGTCGCGGTTTGCGCATTCGTTGCTGTTTTGGTTGCAGCAGCTTTCTGGTTTGCTTGCGCTGCTGCAGCCTGTGCGGCAGCTTTCGCACTCGCTGTTTTCTGCGCAGCCAATTTCTCCGCTTCGGCTCTTGCTAGTTCTTGCGCCGCCGCTTGCTCTGCTGCCAGTTTCTCAGCCAAGAGTTTCTCAGCAGCTGCTTTCTCTTCTGCAGTCTTCGCTTCCGCCAATAACTTCTCGGCTTCAGCCTTCTCTTCAGCTGCTTTCTCTGCATCCGCTTGCGCTTGCGTTTGCGCAGCTGTCGCTGCTTCCTCAGCGGCTTTCGCAGCTGCTAATTCAGCTCCCGCTGCACTTGCATCAGCTTGTTCTGAAGCGGCAACCTCCTCTGCAGGTTTTTCTGCCTCGGAAGTTTGCGACTCCGTGCTGCAAGCAATGGTTGATGTGCTTACGATAAAAATAACAAGTAGCAATAAAAACAATTTTCTTTTCATCGTGATCGTGAATCCTCCCTGTGGGTCATGTTTTAAAATTTTATGATACCGTTTTCATTATAAATTGATCTAACGAAGTTGTAATTCATATAAATTGCACATCTCTTCACGAATATGATCTTGTTTTCGAAACTGATGTTTTTTATAATTTATAAATACGAAGCAAGGGACAAGAAAGCAGTCCCTTCCCTTATAGGTGGTCCAAGTGATGAATCGTGCTGTGACATCCCGCATGGAATCGATAATCTCAAACGTGCAAGTGGATTTGCTTGTTGCTGCTCAAATAAAAGTTCCTTTAAACTGGCATAGTCCGGGATATATGCCGAATTGCGATAAGCTTTATTACATCATGGAAGGTGAAGGATACATTGAATCTAACGGGAAATTGTACACACCGACAGCAGGTCAATTTTGCCTGCTCCCAAGTGGAAAGTGGCAAAAATTCGGCATAAGCAATCCCCAATCCACTTATCGGAAATATTGGTGCCACTTCAATGCATCCATCGGGAATATTCCACTCTTTGATATCATCCACACCCCTCTATGTTTCGAGCTGCCTGAAGACAAGAAAGAACCCCTCAAACAACAGTTTGAGGAGCTTATCAAGTTGCATCGCACAGGCGGAGGTATTACAGGCGAAATCCGAATCCGTGCGTTGCTGATGCAAATCATCTGCACATTCATTGAATGCAGTCCAGTGGTCACCTTCCAATCGAAACTGAACGCAAATTTTGAGAAAATGAACATCGTCATCAATTATATGAACAATTACTTGGCACAATCTCCTACGATCAAACAGTTGTCTGACATCGCTCATTTTCATCCGAATTATTTTATTCGTGTGTTTCGGGAGACCGTAGGATTCACACCTGTACAATATATGAACAAACTTAGATTAGAAAGGGCGAAGCACCAGCTCATTTTTTCGGATACAACCATCCATCACATTGCAGAATCTTTGGGTCTTGAGTTTTCGTACTTCTCCAAGTTTTTCAAAGAACAAACCGGGCTTTCGCCGAGTGAATTCCGTGAAAATTTTGCTGAAATAAACCCAACAAGTATTCACCTTGAACAAAGATAAGGGTGATGTGCAGAAAAAGTTGTCAAACCGGATTCCTGATGCTTCCAGTCGATCCAGATGTGGTGTGATCATCTCATCGTTACCCGCGCAACCCAGTGCCCACGGTCCTTGATCATCGGATAAAATATGGAGTTGTTATGGGAAAACCTCTCCTTATTCGTGAATCAAGCACGGTTGAATCGAGTCCCACCATGCGTCGTATGCTGAAATTAAGCGAGCACAGAGTTCAGGGTGCTGATCGCTTATGTTGTTTTCTTGCGCAGGATCTTGATGCACATCATACAGTTGCCATGCTCTAGCCTCGGTTAATGCATAGTTGAAGGCTGCTTTACTTTGTGAATAATAGCCTGTTTTTTCGATCTCAGCTCGGCGATAATGCTTGCATTCCCCGTTGCACGCGGGATCATGACAATAACGACTTTGCACGAGATGATAGTGTTGCCAGCGCACTCCGCAAAAACTGTATTTGTGCTCTTCTGCCTTCCCATTCGACCAACGTCCGACATGCTCGAACAAGCATCGATCTGGGTCTGCCGTTTGCCCGTCCATCAGTGTCTGCACTAAACTCAACCCATCTAGCTGATTGTGGATCTCATCCGGAATAGGACAACCTGCTAGCATCGCAAGCGTTGGCAGAAGGTCAACATGTGCCGCTAAGCTGTCAATCTCTCTGGGTTGCAACACGCCAGGCCAACGCCAGAATGAAATCGCTCGTGTACCCCCATACCACGAAGTCGCTTTACAGCCCCTCATCTGTGCGTTCCAGATGTCGACACCGAATGTGCCCCCATTATCATTCATGAAGATGAGCAGTGTGTTGTGTTCGATATCGAGTTCTTGTAATTTCGTTAGCAGTCTTCCAATATTGTCATCAATATTCGTAATCATTCCGTAGAAATTAGCTTGTTTCTCGGGCACAGTGTCACGATACCGATCCACATAGATTGCAGGTGCTTTCAAAGGTTCATGCGGGGAATAGGTAGGAATATAACAGAAGAAAGGTTCTTCCTTGTTTGCTTCAATGAACGTCATCGCTTCATCAAATAGCAGATCCTCGCGGAAACCCTCGCTCGCTTGTTCAACGTTATTTTTCATGAAAACAGGGTTGTAATGAGAGATTTGTGTGTCGTCGATGGTCGTCATCGCCACATCAAACCCGCGTTGCTCCGGTCGGTATGATCCGTTAGAACCAAGATGCCACTTGCCAAACATCCCAGTGCGGTACCCTGCAGATTGCAATAATGCAGCAACCGTCACCGAAGATAAGTTCATCTGACAACGCGGAGGCAACGTATGGGTGATCCCCGACTTGAATTCATGCATACCTGTCATGAGCGCACATCTAGTCGGCGTGCAGGTCGATGAAACTACAAAGTCGGTAAAGCGCACACTGTCCCGATACAATTGATCCATAATAGGTGTTTTGAGAATGGAATTGCCGTGCGCAGCAACATCCCCATAACCTTGGTCGTCCGTTAAAATGAAGATAATATTCGGTCTGCTTCCCGCTATACTTTCCATAAGCTCCCCCCGTTCATCTCTTGAATAATGAGTGCTTGTTATAATTTTACACCAAAATGATGGTACAACGTATCTCCCCCAACGGGTTTGATGTTCGGATTCGTGACTTGGGCATCGAAGATTTCTGCGGTTTGACCTGCTGACAAAGTAAGCTTTGGAAGATGCGCGACCATTCCTTCGATCAGGACGCGATAGTTTTGGTCGTTCGCAACCGATACGGATACATCCCCGCCTTTTTCGGACACGATCTTGGCATATTGTAAGCGTCCAGCTGCGTATATGGCACTCACGAGATAACCGCCTACAGCGCGCAAGCTTTCGAAGGAAGCTTCCTTCCAACCGTCTGGGAGCGCCGGGAAGATGCGAATGGCGCCATCTTCGCTCTGCAACAACAACTCCTGCAGGGCGTTAGCAAAACCGAAGCCAGACTCTAAAGTAAGCCCATACGTTCCATGTGTTGTCATATCGGAATGACCTTGCGCCCCTTGCATCATCAACGTATTCGCAGTTACGAAGCGATTCGCATAATCCTCCAAAAAACTCGACGCTAAATTTGGCAGTTTCACATAAGCTGCGATGGATGCTGCCCAGGTGAACGAGAACCCAACCCATTCCCCATGACCCCACAACATCAAATTTCGTATCGAATCTTGAATAAGTTGTTGCTCTTCGGGGGATGCATGGTGAATGTTGAGCTGTTGCAAGGGATGAATCGGCATAAGATGGGAATGATGGCGATGGCTCGTTTCTAGCGGCAAGTCGCTGCGCACCATGAGACCCCTTGGCGTGTATTGGTTTGGCTTGGAACTTACAGGTGCAACCGGGTATTCAGCCAATGCACCATGAATCGATCGCCAAGCATGCACTTGTGATGGATCAGGTTCGGGGGAGAGGTTCTCGCACGTGATAAGCGCCTCTAACATCCACCGCACAAGAGCAAGGTCGATTGTTGCGTCAGGTCCCCATGACACACCCTCACGTCCACCGTATTCAGGAGAATAACTCCATGGAAAATGCAACCTCCCATCATCGCCTTCTTCCAAAAGTTGAAGAAGTGGCAGTGAGATTGCCTTCAGGAATGGATAGAGTCGTCGCAAGGCGAAGTCATCGTCTTGCGAGTATTTCCAGTGTAACCACATGTGATGCGCTAGCCACGGTCCGCCGTTGAACTCAAACTGACAATAGCCTGAGTCATACGTTGGATTGCCGTCAAGATCTGTTCCATGAACGACAAATTCGCCATCCATCTCAAAAAAATCACGGCAAAACCGTTGAAATTTCGGTCTCGCGTTATCAATGAACGTATAGAGCGAGTCCCCCAAGGATAAGCGATTACCTGTATATATCGGCCAGTAACTCATCTGAACGTTAATATTGTGATGATAATCGCCACTCCATTTGGGCATGATTCCATCCGGACTCCATGGACCATGCAGCGAAATTGGGGCAGCACCCGGTTTTGTGCAACAACCGAGCTTGTAGATTTCGTTCCAGTAAAGCCCCTCGAGCTTCGGTGCTGGCACAGATAACCAGGAAGCCGTGTAATGCTCAAGCCAATAATTGCGGTGGCACTCCTCATATTGTGATTCATTACTGAGATACGTGTCAATCAAGGCCATTGTCGTTGATGAAGCAGTTGCAGCATCTGAATCCTGAGCGTTGCGCACATAGGCTAAAGAGAACGTAAAGCTATGCGTGTTCTCCTTCTGTTCGTATGTGTAGGCTAATGCCGTCTCCCCTCCGTCAGGGATCACTTGAGAATAGATGCCATAACCACCAGTTTGGTTGAACGTGGAGGTTTCATATTGATTTTCATCCAGAAACTTACGAATAGGTGGCGAAGTCAACGGCCGATCCGAGAAAAATTTGATCTGTAGTTGCGGCTTTGCTCCGGTGAATTCAATGCGAAACACATTCAGCGTCGCGAGGAGGAACGCCCGGAACGTGATGGTTTTGTTACCACATTTGAATTCCCCGTGCGACTGTGCGCCGAATAATGACAGTTTCATCGTATTGTTTTCGACTTCCTCATCAAACCGAAACTCAATCCGGCTCGGGGGAAGGCGCGTAGGATAGTGGGTAGTGCCACTTGGTCGTTGGAAAGAGGGCACAACTTCGGCTAACTTCCCCTCCTTCAATGCGCTCTTGAACGTGGTCCACTTAAAATTCTCGGGTACAGGCGGCGTCCATCCGTTGCGGTCCCAAAATTGGGTATGGTCTAAATTACAGATGAAGGGATTCCCATCGCCCCACAACACAGCACCCATTTCCCCATTCCCCAGCAACAACCCTTCGGTCCATTGTGATGCCTGTTTTTCCCAAATTGGATCGTGCCGATTTAACAATTCCCGGACCATCTCAACGTTCGTATTCATTGTCGTCATCACTGCCTTTTTTTATCATTTTTTTCACATATATGAAATTTATTTTCAATATTAGCCATAGCAATTATTTCATGTTATTTTTTTACTGTCAACATAATGTCTAACTACAAACCACGGAGGTCGATTGTTGAGTGAAAGAAATCGAGGTTTCGGAATCATTGTTCCACGGTCACGTATCGTTGCAACACATGGATCAGGGCTTTAAGCCTTGGAGAGTGCCCTACGAGCAAGCTGCTTTCTTTGTTCCACAAGGGTTGAATGGCACCGCAGAAATATCCAATGGCGTGAGATTGTGTCTGGTTAGTGATACGACAGCGATCGAGGTACACTTCGAGCCAAATTCGAAGCGTCGAGTCGTTGATTGTGTCATCGATAATACCCTTGTCGGAAGAGCGGTGCTCGCTGCCGATGAGCATGTGATCCGCTTTGAGAACTTATCACCCCAAACGAAGAGAATGGATTTGTATTTGCCGCATACCGGTCCTGCTCTCGTTAAGCGCATGTTTGTCGATGAAGGTGCATCTGTGACTGCATTCGAAGATGATCGGCCCCGATGGATTACATATGGGAGTTCCATCACACAGAGTGGTTCCGCCACGGGACCTTCAGAAACATGGCCTGCTCTCGTCACTAGGAACCTCGATGTGAACTTGACTTGCCTTGGTTATGGCGGCAATTGTCATCTCGAACCGATGGTTGCACGAATGATCCGAGATATGCCTGCGGATTTCATTACGATGTGTGTGGGTATTAACATTATGGGTCAGTCGAGCTTGAGCGAACGCACTTTCGCATCCAGTATCATTGGTTTCATCCAGCTGATCCGCGAACGTCATCCATCGACTCCTTTGGCCGTCATTTCGCCCATTTATTGTGAATACAGAGAAACCGAGCCTAACAAAGTCGGACTGACGCTAGTCAAGATGCGTGAAGAAATTGAAGCGGTTGTCCGGTTGTTTCAAAATCAGGGTGACTCAAATATCTATTATTGGAATGGACTGGATATCTTCGGCGAGGCGTATGCGTCCTACATGCCTGATCGATTGCATCCGAATGCTGAGGGCAATAAACTGCTGGCAGAGCGAATTGCGCCGTTCGTGCGATCCTTATTCTAGCAAAAGAAGGGTGCATCCCGTTGGACTTGGGTCATCGTTGTGGATCCCCGGTCCAATCTGCTACACCCTCCTGTATTTTTTTTACCATCATTTTGTTGGCAGCACATTACCGGAGCGGAATGACCATATTCCACGTCTTGGTCGCATTGTGAAAACCACCCGGACCATCCGCTGTCGCCGCGAAGAGATGTGTCGGCTTGCCATTACGGATAAGCAGTTGCGGTCTTTCCAGACTGCCTTGCACCGTTGTCTCCCCGTTCGACCAATGAATCGTTCTGGAATATGCCTTCGGCGGGTTTGCGATGTGCCAATGTATACCGTCGCTCGAATATCCGAAGATCCCCGCATGTTTCTCCCCGCAAATGCCGCCGTTCATATCTTTCATAATGATCTCATACCGATGCTGCTCATCAGACCACCAAACATATCCATCTTCGATATGATCCCCTGTTTCGTCAAACCGAAAAATCGGTTCATTTTTAAGCCTTTTATACGTCCCCGACCAATGTTCGGCCTTCGCAACACCCATACGCAAGAGATCTTTCTGATTCCCTGTCGATTTGTAAATCAATAGCACACTGCCATCCGCCTTCACACAAGGTGCTGGGTTCGTCGTCATTAAGGAATCCCATTCCCCTGGCTTCGGTTGAAGAATCGGTTCATCCGGTCGTTCCCATGGGCCATACACAGAATTGGACGTAGCCAATCCGATTCGTTGACTTGCTCTGGCCTTCATTGAAAGGACGTTCCCTTGAATACTGCCCGCTGTCAACTCCCCTGGTTCGGGCATCGGCTCCTCGTAAGTCACACCAATGTAGAACAACAAGTACGTATCGCCATGCTTATGTATGGTTGGATTATGCGTCATGCGCCCATCCCAATACTCGCTTCCTCTGGCCGGTAACACAACTTCCTCGAACACATAAGGTCCTTCCGGTTGTTGTGAAACCGCACGCACCACTTCCGAATTCGTCACCCAACCCGGTGTGAACGGGATCGACTTGGGCCAACGCGAAGCAAACATATGAAACTTGCCATCTTCGCCTTGAATGACCGATCCGCACCATACCCAATACCCTTCCATCGTAAAACCGCCGCCCACTGGAGCAACGCCCATCTTCTCAATAAATGATTCTCCCATGATACACCCTCCCTACATATCCAAAACCAGCATTTGGTGACACTCGACCTTCGGCACGTAGAATCGGATTGATAATATTACTTTTATTCTAGGGGAGTCCGCAAACAATAAACATATCCAATTCTAAGATAAATTTGCACAAAACTATTGTAAAATATGATTCTAGTTCGATAACGTCATGACCTTCCCGTCTCGCATCAGGAATGTGATCCCCTCGAAGGAGTTTTTAATGACATACTTAGAGATACCAACAATGATCTTTACTCCAGGATACAATGTGCCTACTATTTTAATGCGCGCGTCCTCGATGTGGATCAGATCGGCTTCGATTTCTTCGATACGAGCTTTCGCGTCTACCCTTTGTGAGGTTAATGATTTTTTAGTTTCGATTAAATTTATCTGAAGTTGAATTTGCCCTGGCACAAGCGGTGCTTGCATCGCCTTCTGCTCAAGAAATTTGAGCGCTTTCTCCGTCTTGTCGAGCGTTTCTTCCAACGACGTTACCTTCACATGCAACTCTTCCAACTCCAACCGTAGTTTGGGCGGAGCTCCCACTTTCAAGAATGTGGGGGTAGAGGATGAATTGCCCACCGTCTTGGCCAAAATCAGTCCTCCCGCTTCAATTACGCCACCCACGATCAAGCCTTTCCCTTTCTTTCCTTCACACACAATGCTGTTACCCGCATGAGCGTTACAGTGGAGAATGCTTTTTGTTACTTCAATATTGTTGCCTGCCGTAACGTTCGCTTCTTGCATGAACGAACACTTGACATCGACGCCTGCCTTGACAAAACCTTTCATTGCACCATAAATCCCGGAAGCGATTTCAATAGAGCCGGACGCTTCAATTTCAGCACTCTCTACGCCACCTGTAACCAACACATCGCCAGCTGATTTAATTTTAAATCCACTTAAGACATTGCCACGGATGATCACATTCCCAACAAAATCCACATTGCCCACATGATAATCCAGATCTCCCTTCACCTCGTACACAGGGAACACATTGATTTTCCCATTGTCCGTGATGGATACCATCCCTAGTGTCTCTGCATAGACTTTGGTCTCATCTGGATCAATTCCCACATTCTTACCCAGCTTAAATTTGACTTCTTTGCCATCTTTACAAGTGATGGTCTCGCCCGTCACTTTCGTTCCAGGTGTGCCTTGGGTTGGGGGAATCATCTCGGCAATGATTTCTCCCTCTACGACGTTGTTGATCCGGATCAACTCGCGATAGTCGACTTTCCCGTCCTCGAGTTCAAGCGGGCGCGGCTTGTTATCTTTCGAATCAAATAAGTGTTCAATTTTGCCGTCTTTGCCGTGCATGGGAGGTTGACCCTCAGCAATGACAAGTGGTTGATCAACGTAACTTAGCGGTGATGACACGAATAAGTCTATGTTAGCATCGTTTATGCCAAAATTTACATTCTTTTCTTGAAGCAGTTTTGTAATCAGATCACGCGTCATGAGAGGGGCGGATTCAGGAATCATGCACTGGATCGATGCGGTTAACCCATCTTCCGAAATCAGAACAGCAACTTCTGAACCGCCGCCGTCAGACCCTGATCCCG
>JBILCM010000097.1:0-7939 GCA_044353165.1 Paenibacillus sp. | reverse complement strand
ATCCACAACGACCGACAACATTGGATTATATACAGCACATTTTTACGGATTATGTTGAACTTCACGGTGATCGACTGTACGGTAACGATCATGCCATCGTTGGCGGTATAGCCAAGCTTGAGGGGATGCCTGTGACCGTCGTGGGTCATCAGAAAGGGAAAGACACGAAGGAGAACATTCTGCGTAATTTTGGGATGCCACATCCGGAAGGGTTTCGCAAAGCGTTGCGCTTAATGAAACAGGCGGATAAGTTCAGTCGCCCGATCATTACATTCATTGACACACCGGGAGCATACCCCGGGAGCGCTGCTGAAGAACGGGGTCAATCGGAAGCCATTGCAAGAAACTTACTCGAGATGGCTGGCTTTGGTGTTCCGATCATTGTCGTTGTCATTGGCGAAGGGGGCAGCGGTGGAGCACTTGCGCTAGGGGTTGGCAATCGTGTGGTGATGCTCGAACATGCAATTTATTCGGTCATTTCTCCGAATGGGGCGGCATCGATTCTTTGGAAAGACGCCTCGAAAGCGGACCAAGCAGCAGAAGCGATGAAGATCACGGCGAAGGACATGCTTGAACTTGATATTATCGAGGAAGTGATTCCCGAACCAAAAGGTGGCGCGCATCGGGATTTGGCCCAACAAGCATGCATGATTAAGAACGTTGTGAGCAAGCATCTTGAGCAGTTGTGCCATCTAAGTCCTGATGAACTTCGTGAAGATCGGTATTATAAATATCGTAAAGTGGGTAAATTTACATTTATGCAGAGATAAAGACGTTATGTATGGATAGGTTTAGAGAGGAGATCAAGACATGCGCAAGACCAAGATCGTATGTACCATTGGACCCGCTTCAGAATCTAAGGAGAATCTTAAGAAGTTAATCGAAGCGGGGATGAATGTGGCTCGCTTGAATTTCTCGCACGGTGATTTTGAAGAACACGGCAACCGGATTAAGAACATTCAAGCCGTACGTGAAGAGTTGGGCATGACTGTAGCCATCTTGTTAGACACGAAAGGGCCTGAAATAAGAACTGGCAAATTAAGCATTGAACCGATCGAGCTCGTGCAAGGGGAGATGCTCACGTTAACAACAGAAGAAATTCTCGGTGATCAACAGCGAATTTCTGTTAGCTACAAACAACTCAGCAAAGACATTCGCGTCGGTTCAACCATCTTGATCGACGATGGATTGATTGGTCTTACTGTAGAAGCGGTTCAAGGCAGTGAAATGCATTGCCGTATCGTGAATGGGGGTCCGATCAAGAGTCGTAAAGGTGTTAACGTACCCGGGGTGCGCATCAATTTGCCTGGCATCACAGAGAAAGATGCAGCGGATATTCGCTTCGGCATCGAACAAGGGGTCGATTTCATCGCTGCTTCTTTCGTTCGTAAAGCAAGTGATGTGATGGAGATTCGCGCCATCCTTGATGCGCATAACGCTAGGCACATTCATATTATTTCCAAAATAGAAAACCAAGAAGGTGTCGATAACTTACCTGAAATATTGGAAGTTTCCGATGGTCTTATGGTAGCGCGCGGTGATTTAGGCGTTGAGATCCCTGCCGAGGAAGTGCCGCTTGTCCAAAAGCGCATGATTGAGATGTGCAACCGTGCGGGGAAACCGGTCATTACAGCAACCCAAATGCTGGATTCCATGCAACGGATGCCTCGCCCGACAAGAGCGGAAGCAAGTGATGTTGCGAATGCGATCTTCGATGGCACCGATGCCACGATGCTTTCAGGTGAGACGGCCGCAGGTAAATATCCGATCGAATCCGTTCAGACGATGGCCCGCATTGCGGAACGCGCAGAATCGGCATTGGTACATCGTGAGATGTTCCTCAAGCAAGCGAGCATGCAGCAGACCAATGTGACCGAAGCCATCTCGCAAGCGGTGGCAAATTCCTCGCTCGATCTGGATGCGAGAGCGATTATTACACCGACGGAAAGTGGTTACACTGCGAGAATGGTGTCTAAGTATCGGCCCAAAGCGCCCATTATTGCGGTCACTCAAGACGAATCGGTGATGCGTCGACTCAATCTTGTTTTTGGCGTCGTCCCGATGTTGGGTCCTGCAGCGAGCAACACCGATGAATTGTTTGATTTATCGATCAAGCTGGCGCAAAATAGCGGCATTGTTGCCCCGGGAGATCTTGTCGTGATCACAGCAGGGGTTCCAGTTGGCCGATCTGGATCAACCAACTTGATTAAAATTCATCAAATTGGGCAGATGATCGCTAAGGGTCAAGGCATTGGGACACAGACCGTGAGCGGAACGATCGTGTTGGCGCACAATGCGCAAGAAGCGATCGCCAAGACGAAAGAAGGCTCTATTCTGGTAGCTCCATCTACGGATAAGGATTATGTGCCAGCATTCGAACGCGCTGCAGCCATCATTACCGAATCGGGTGGTATTACATCCCACGCGGCTGTCGTTGGGCTTAGCCTCGGCAAACCTGTCGTTGTTGGCGTGCAACATGCGATGCAACTGCTTGAAGAAGGCACAGAGGTCGCCGTCTATGCTGAACTTGGCGTGATTTATTCTGGCAGAACGAACGGCAAGGCGTAACGTCCGCTTAAAAGGCGATCTAACACAATAATGTAATACAACAATTCAGAATAATGACTCTTCTGATCTGACAAGTGAATATGCTCTAGACGCCCTTGTGACTCCCTTATGGGAAGCGAAAGGGCTGTTTGGTTTTCCAATTCCGTCCAAATTGTACTGATTTTTGTCCGTTGCATGACTGAAATCGATGTAGAATGCGGTTATAATTTTGTAAGCGCTTTATGCAATGACCGAATTGACGATGTTTAATAATAATCAATAGCAGGGGGCTTACGAGTTGAAAAAATCTTTACATATTTTTTTAGTGAGTGTATTAACTTTATCAATGGTCGCTACTACGTTTTTAGGTTTAACACAAGTTGTGGTTGCAGAAGAAACGGATATGCTGATTGAAACTAAACAACCGATTACAGTGAACATTAATGGACGGGTCATTGATTTTTTAGACCAAAATCCGCAAGTCATCCATGGGAGGACGCTCGTTCCCATGCGAAAAATATTCGAAGAGCTTGGCGCTACAATTTCATGGGATGATGCGACAAAAACAGTAACAGCCAATAAAGGAGACATCATCATAAAATTAACAATAGGAAATAAGAAAGTGAATGTAAATGGAGTAGGCCAAGTGTTAGATGTTCCTGGAACAATAGTCAGTGGAAGAACAATGGTACCCCTCCGATTTGTTTCGGAAGGGTTAAAATCCAAAGTTGATTGGGATAGCGGGACAAGAACAGTCGTCATTGTTGACGGCAATAAACCACATGCCGATATGGAGGATAGACCTGTTCTAAAAAAAATGTTATTTGAAAGCAACTTTAATGTAAACAATATGAATTTGATGCCGAATGTTGAATATGCAGGTATTACAAACGGAAGATACTTCATCAATGGTATAGCAGAAGATAAGATGCTTGAAATTCCAATAGGTAATGATTATTGGAAAATGGATAGTATTAGATTTACTGTGTATCCCGAAGAGATGAACAATGGGGCTGAATTCGGAGTCAAGTTCAACCGTAATGGTGCGTCCGGTTATGAGTTTAGATATAACCAATCACAGAAGCAAACCTTTAGTTTTTATAATATACATAAAGGTGCATATGGAATACCCGTAAAAACGGTTGATGCACCTTCTCTGAAAATAGGAAGTTCATATGCTGTTGAAGTGTTAATAAAACGAACGGCGGATTCCGGAGCCTTATTAACATTGACAATTGATGGTAAGGAGATCATGTCAGTCAAAGATGATCGTTTGCCATCCGGAAGTTTTTCATGGGTAGTAAACCATAAAGGGACCTTTAGTTTCGATAATTTGACTATAACTGGAATTGAAGATGAAACAAAATATTTCCAGTCAGGCGTGAATATTGATTTCTTAACAAACAAGGTCATTTCAGACAGCAAAGTCACCTGGAAACAGTTTGGCCCGGGAATGGCAGGATACAATGAATCTTTCTTTTATCACTCCACAGACCCAGATGCCATCTATATCACGCCTGATATGCACCCTTCGTATCGTTCTCTCGACAATGGAAAATCATGGACAAAAATGGTGGATAGTGATAGATATTATAACGAAATTAGCAGAGCCGGAAGCATTGAGTTTTCGAGGCAGGATGAAAACTTTGGTGTTGCAGCAAATAGATTTGGGATATATTTTACTTACGATAAAGGAGCATCCTGGATTTATTATCAGGATATACCAACAGATCTCAGTAAGGGTTTAAATGAAATATCAGCACTTGCTTTTGATTATTATAACGATAATACAATATATGTGGGTGGAGGAGATTTTTGGAATATCAAAAATAATGGCACTACAATCAGCAAACCACATCGCGTAGATCCTAAAAACACAGGTAAAATATGGCGGTCAGATGACAGAGGGAAGACATTCAAGCTAATCAACAATGGGATACATCCTTCTTCTGAAATAGGGAAGATTTACACAGATCCCTATGATACAACTATTGTTTACGCTGCAACGACTCGCGGTCTTTATAAAAGTATAAATAAAGGCGACAATTGGACATTGTGTACGAATGGGCTTGGAAATAATAATATTGCAGATATGGCACTGCACTATGATAAAGCTTCTAAAGTAACTACAATTTATGTTATAGATGACATACAATACGCATCCGATGGCAATGGTGGAATAGTAAGCAAGGGCGGTATTTACAAAAGCACGGACAGATGCGCAAGCTTCGAGAATGTGACTTCTGATTTATATCTTGATTTTAATCGTATTAAAGGACAGAATGCCGTTAATTTTTATTGGAGAGCTATTTCTGACTATATGGAAGTTCCCAGAGAGAATGTAAGTAAGGTTTATCCAAAAATCAGCAGCCGAATATTACAGAGATTTAATCGCATCGTAGTAAATCCGAAAAATGTTAACGAGGTTTATTTAGCTGCAAATGCAGAACACAGCCCTACATTGTTGCCTGGGGATCTCTGGAAATCAAATGATGGCGGAAAAAATTGGTTTATCACTGTGAGAAGCGGTATTTCTTGGGAAACAACTGACGTTAATTATTGGATGGAAAGGGGGAATCCTACCGATCAGAACATTAGGTTTAATCATGCAGATTCAAAATATTTAAATAACTCATATTTTGATGCAGGTCTGCGTACATTGGCAATAAATTCCCGTGGTGATGTATATATAGGGCTGGGACAGACGCAGCATTTATCTGCAGATGGTGGTAGAACATGGATCAGCACCGATGAAACAGAAACTTCAGTGGGCAGTAATAACTGGGTAGGGGCAGGTAACAGTAATTTACCCGGAAGATACATCGTTCAGGGCAACAATGACACCTATTTTCTTAGCGGGGAGCACAATTTGTGGGCGCTGGCAGCAGATGGCGACTCCGTATATAAAGGTGCGCAAGCTGTAAAGCATTTATTCAATGCGCCAATTAACCCATCATCTTTAGCTATTGATCCAATGAATGAGAATAATTTGTATATTCTAGTCAACAGACTCAAACTTCGAGGTCAATTTTTGAAGTCGACTGACAAAGGTAATACATGGGAGTATGTATCAACTCCTGTGCCCAATATAAAGGATCAAGCTATTCAGCAGTCTTTAACAGTCCTTCCCATAAAAGGCTCAGATAAGCAAATGATCATGTTTTGTATACCTGCAAAAGTCATTAATGATGTGGCGAAAACTTACAATGGGAAAGAGATGAGTGATCCACATATACCATCTGGTTTCTATATTTCATTCGATAGCGGCGTCACATGGTCAATAAGAAATAGCGGGCTTCCCAAGAGTGCAAGTGTTAACAATTTTGTTATTGATCCTAGAGATGGAAAAACAATATATGCTTCATTGCTTGAAGATTCAGGAGAAAGAGGGGGTTTGTACAAGTCCGTTAATTTTGGGGAAACATGGAATCCCGTTGAAATACCGACACAGATTAAGCAAGTAAATTATGTACACATTGATCAAAAGGCACCTTACAAAATATACATTGGCAGTGGAATAGACCGGATAGATGATATTCAGAATAGTGGTCTATACACGGCTCAAATCGAGACCATGGCCTGGACAAAAATATCAGATTTGCCAGCTGTCTTGCGGGTAACCACAGATGCCACGGATCCGAAGAGAATAATGTTCATTAGCGGTTCTTCTAATGGTCCGCAAGCATTTGGTTTTAACAGGAACCCTGGGTTATACTTATCCGAAGATGGTGGTTCTAGTTTCATCAAGATAAACAGAGGTATTGCTCTGCCTGAAAAATTTTTTGATATGAAGTTTGATCTTAAAGACAAAGATATACTTTGGTGTACTACCAGGGGAAGTGGATTTTACAAAGCAAAAATAACCAGAAAGTAAATTTTTACTCTGTTTTGTGTTATAATTAAATTAATTATTACAAAAAATGATGACAGTTCTGCTCATGAAACTCAGAATAACACATGTTTCGCTGCTTGGGCGGCGCCTAACGGCGTCGCTCTTATGATTTCAAGGGGAGGTGTGCGTAGTTATGCCTAGTGTCAGCGAATGGTTTACACACTCGCTTCGCGTAAGGTATGAGGAAACCGACCGAATGGGCGTTGTGTACCATGCGAATTATGTGACTTGGTTTGAAATTGCACGAACGGAATGGACGCGCAATTATGGGTTTACATACCGGGAAATTGAAGAATCCGGGTTGTTCTTACCTGTCGTTGATCTAACAATTCAATACAAGCAACCTGCGCGTTACGACGATGAAATTGCAATTCGAACTCGTGTAACTGAGATGAGTCCACTTCGACTCCATTTTGAATACGAAATCGTAATGCTCCACCACGTCGAAGCCACTCGTGATCCGCAGTTGCTTGTGACGGGTACGTCACAACATGTCTGGGTCGATCGGGATTGGAAACCGACGCGCCTGTCGAAAGCAGCACCAGCGTTGTATCAGCGCATCTTACATGCGACTAGGGGGGGCTAAACCATTATGTTTCGTTGGATCGTGATCTTGATGATTGCTATCCCTGCCCTTGAGATCTGGTTGTTTATCGAACTGGGTCAAATCATAGGCGGATGGATGACTGTACTTCTCATATTGCTGACAGGGTTTATAGGGGCCTTCCTCGCCAAACGAGAATTCAAGCGCGTGCTTGCCTACGCAAAGCATGAATTGTCATCCGGACATATTCCCACGGAGTCGATCCTCGATGGCATCTGTATATTTGCAGGCGGTTTGTTATTACTTACGCCTGGGTTTATTACAGACACGCTCGGATTTATCCTTCTCCTGCCATGGACGCGCTCGATTTGTAAGGTGTGGTTGCTTCGTTTCATCCGCCGCAAAATCGATACAGGACAAATTCAATTTATGTATCGGCGATAGATTTACAATTATTTAACAATGGGGCGCCCGACTCTTGGCAGGACTCTTTCATGCCGTGAAAGAATACACATAATAACGGAGAAAGAATAAATCGGAGGCATCTGTTGTGTCAAAACGCAATCAAACATCCAAAGAATCACTTCACCGCTATGTCAATCGAGACTTGAGTTGGCTTCAATTCAATCGCAGAGTGCTTGAGGAAGCGCAAGATGCCCACACGCCGCTCTTGGATCGTGTAAAATTTTTATCAATTGTATCATCTAACCTTGACGAATTTATGAGTGTGCGTGTTGCTGGACTTATTGATCAGATTAAGGCCGGTTATAACAAGAAAGATTTCAGTGGGTATACGCCATCAGGACTCGTCAAGCGAGTCATGAAACGTGCTGAGGATCTTGTCTCCGACCAATATCGTACGTATCGAGAAATCATACGCCAGCTTGCTAAAGAAGGCATTTCCATGATTTCCGAATATGATGAATTGAATGCGGCACAGCACAAAGAAATGGACA
>JBILCM010000005.1:0-62869 GCA_044353165.1 Paenibacillus sp. | reverse complement strand
GACATATACGATTACGGTGACGCGCGCCGCATCGGCGAATGCGGATCTAAGCAATGTGGTACTTTCAAACGGCACATTAAGTCCAACCTTCGCTGGCGGTACGACAACGTACACAGCCAGTGTGGCGCATGGAGTCAGCAGCTTGACGGTGACGCCGACGGTAGCAGACAGCACGGCCACGGTGAAGGTGAATAATGTAACGGTGACGAGCGGCACAGCTTCGGGTAGCGTGAACTTGAATGTGGGTCCGAACACCATTACGGTTGTGAGCACGGCACAAAATGGCACAACGACAAAAACATACACGATTACGGTGACGCGCGCCGCATCGGCGAATGCGGATCTAAGCAACATTGCACTGTCGAGCGGCACATTGACGCCAACCTTCGCTAGCGGTACGACAACGTACACAGCCAGTGTGGCTCATGGAGTCAGCAGCTTGACGGTGACGCCGACGGTAGCGGATAGCACGGCTGTGGTGAAGGTGAACAATGTAACGGTGACGAGCGGCACAGCTTCGGGTAGCGTGAACTTGAATGTGGGTCCGAACACCATTACGGTTGTAGCCACCGCGCAAGATGGAACGACGACAAAGACATACACCGTTGAGATTTATCGTGAATTTACTCAAGTGACCCTTCGTGATTTAACAAACATACCAGTTCCAGCTGCGGGCGAATCACCTACGAAACCTTTATTGTTAAGCAATGAGCAATATAATGGTTCTGTAACATGGACACCTGATATTGACACTGTCTTCCAGACCAATACGACATACACCGCAATTATTAATTTAGATTCGAGTAACAAGGGATATACATTCAATGGATTAGCGAATGATTTCTTTGTCGTGCCCCATGCAACGAATGTTACTTTCACGATGATTGATCCATTCCGTGTTGAGATTCAAGCCACTTTTCCAAAAACGGATACAACAATAAACATCTCTGAGATCCAAGGCATAACACCGCCAGTGGCTTCCCAATTACCTGTGTATTCTATTACATCTAACGGTCAGTTCGACGGGTTCATTACTTGGTCACCTGATCCGCAGGGACATTTTGAACCCATCACAAAATATACGGCCAACATTACAATTTCCCCTAAGTCAGGGTACACATTGTTCGGAGTGAATGAGAATTTCTTTACAGTTCCTGGAGCTGAGATTGGCACGGTTACTAACGACGCGAATAGCGGTGCAGTCACAGCTGTTTTCCCGCATACCGGCTCAATTGAGATCCAGAATGGAATGATTACCGGTATTGATGTCCCTGAGACAGGTGAAACTCCTATTATTGATTATTATATTGAAACCCATGAATACACCGGTAATGTAAATTGGTTGCCCGAACTGGTTGATAACAAGTTCGCACCTGGAACAACTTATAATGCAGTGATCACCCTTAAAGCGAATCCTGGTTACATATTCGCTAATCTTTCAAAGGATTTCTTCAATGTAGAGGGAACAACGACAACACCGAAATTCACTTATGAGGAAAACATCGCGGTCATCATAGCGGAGTTTCCGGTTACACAGAACTTGGTTGTGACCCAAACGAATATATCTCAAGTCACAATTCCAACGGCAGGGGCTTCGACGGGAACATCCAACGTAGAATCGGACCAATATGTTGGTTCGATCACTTGGTCGCCAACAGTTAACGGCGTATTTGCACCGTTAACTCAATATGAGGCAACCATCAATTTGACGACCAAAACAGGGTACATTTTTACGGGAGTAGCAACTGACTTCAGTGTTCAAGGAGCTACATCCACAACATTCAATCAAATTGACGATACGCATGCAGTCATTACTGCGCGGTTTCCTGCAACAGGGGAATTACTTGTAACAAATTCAACAATTCTAGGTGTAACAGCACCAGTCACTGGAGCATCACCGGTGACGACAATTGTTGCTAATGATCAGTACACGGGAACCGTGAGTTGGTCACCTTCAGTAAGCAGCACCTTTGCTTCAGGTACTACTTACACCGCGGTCATCACATTAGAACCGAAAACAGGGTACACACTATCAGGAGTTTCAACAAATTTCTTTACCGTGTCTAGCGCAACAAGTGTATCAAATAATGCTGGCAGTGGTGTGATTACGGCCGTTTTCCCAGCGACAGTGGCGTTGACGACAGTCAATTTGTTCAACGTAGCAGGAGTCACTGTTCCAGAAACGGGGGAACTTAACACGTCTTCCATTGATACGGTTCAATATGTAGGCACAATCAGTTGGAGTCCTAGCGTTGCAAACACATTCGCGCCGGGAACAATCTACACGGCGACCATTACGTTAACACCAAAAGCGGGGTACACACTTTCAGGTGTAGTGTCCAACTACTTTAAAGTTGCAGGAGGTTCCGCAACAAATAGTGCCAACTCTGGCACGATTACAGTTGTTTTCCCTCGCACAGTGAATATGGTGTCTGTACCTGCGGGTTCCATTACCAAAGCACCTATATCGACGGATAATAATTTATATTCAATTAACATTTCAAATTATCTGATGTCCGACACCGAAGTGACCTATGGACATTGGTATACAGTTCGTCAGTGGGCCATGTCGAATGGGTATACGTTCACAAGTGAGCAAGGACGCGAAGGTCATAATGGCACGAATGGTGAGGCACCTACATCGGCACTGAATGAACCTGTTACAGATATCTCATGGCGTGATATCATCGTTTGGCTCAATGCCTATTCGCAGAAAGAAGGTTTAACTCCGGTCTATAGGAACTCTAGCGGCGTTATACTCAAGGATGCAACACAAGGTGGGCCAGTCGATGCGGCTGTACAGAGTGCGAACAATGGATATCGTCTACCAACAAAGGCCGAATGGGCCATTGCAGCTCGTTGGTTAGGCACGACAGCACCCAATCAAGGAAGTCTCGCATCAGCTAGAATAACTTCTACAGAAGGTGCGACGACATATTATTGGTTACCTGATAATTATGCAGTTGGCTCAAGCGAAAGCACCGCCAACGTTGACGCAATCAAGTTGGTTGCTTGGTTTGATTCAAATTCAGGAAATTCCACAAAAACTGTAGCAACAAGATTGCCGAATGTTCTCGGATTGTACGATATGAGTGGGAATGTGGATGAATTGCTCTATGATATCAATACAAATCCGGGAAATAGAATAATCACGGGAGGTAGTTATGATGACGATAAGGATCGTTTGACTCCTGATGATATGTTTTTATCTCGAAGTGATGAAAGTCCAGAGATTGGTTTCCGCTTTGTGCGAACCCATATTAATGAACCGCCAACGAACATTGCCTTAAGTTCAACCAGTGTTGCTGAGAACGAACCGACTAATACGGTAGTCGGCACACTTACAGCTACCGATCCCGATCCGAACAGTACGTTTACCTACACGCTTGTTAGCGGCACTGGCGATACAGATAACGCTAGTTTTAACATCTCAGGTAATCAATTGCGTATTAATGCGCCGTTCGACTATGAAACCAAGAATAGCTACAGCATTCGGATTCGTGTAAGGGATAATGGCACACCAGGTCTTACCTATGAGAAGACATTTACAATCACTGTTTCGGATGTCAATGATGGATCACCGACCTAATTTTCCATTTGACACATCCTGCTGAAGCTGATATTATTTTCAATGTTGTCACATTGAAACGACCTGTTAGCTCAGCTGGGAGAGCACCATCTTGACAGGGTGGGGGTCAGTGGTTCGAACCCACTACAGGTCATAAAGAAAAACCCTTGATTATCAAGGGTTTTTTGCTTTTCTATATCTTGTTTTAGTGTGAAATTCTAATGATTTTCGCCCCGTGGTAGCATCGTGGTAGCAAGCTTTTTATTTATTCAAAAAAGGTTATTGCATTGTTTATGAGTTGCAATCCCTATCGTCTAGAGAATCTTCGGTCATAGACTTGTGGATATGAGGCAATTAGATTGTGGGAGTAAAAATGTTCACAGATTGGACGCGTTTTAATTTAATTTTGACGTCATATGGTCCAGTCGAATTTCAATAATTCACATATGAATATTATGATTCAGATCAATTAAGCAGATCATGATTATTGCTAAAGGAGCGATAACCCATGAATCCCTTCGATGGTTATACAATCACCAGTCCCTACGGGTGGCGCATTCATCCCGTTCACAAGGATCGCCGGTTCCATGCGGGTATCGATCTCGTCAAAGGCCACAAAGAACCGATCCATGCGTTTACGGCTGGTGAGGTTTTATTCGCTGGCATGGGCTATGACGGCAGCGGGTTCGGTGACTACGGTAACGTGGTAGCTGTCCGCGACGCTAAGGGCCATCTGCATTGTTACTGCCACTTAGATAGCGCGGTCGTACATGTTGGTGACAAAGTGGAACGCGGGCAGATGATCGGCAGGCAAGGCAACACCGGCACCGGCACGGGCAGCCACTTGCACTACGAAATACGCAAGCGTTCCGCACCAAGTTTTGGATGGGTCAAGGACGTTGAAGATCGTTGCTTCGAGCCTACACAGTATCTTGTTGATCTCGAAACCAAACCGCCTACGATCACGCGTACGATCGGCGTAGTGGTGGCCGGGAAGAAAATCGGCAGCGGCTATATGATCGATGGTGTGAGCTACGTTCCGGTCCGCATCGTGGCAGAGTCGCTGGGTGCTTCTGTGGCTTTTGATGGAAACAATGTTAGCATAATTTAGACACTATGATTCAATGTCCAAATATACGAAACCTGGAATTGGGAAAAAGCTCTCCCAACTCCAGGGTCAATGCCGGCTCATTTTGACAGAAATAGTAAAAATGTACTAATTCATGTCTGGAATGTCTCATTTTATATGGTTTATTTCCGTGATAAGATTGAGGCTGTAGAGAAGAGTAAGCTAAAGTTGCAGCTAAACAAGTTTAGACAATGTTCGTAATAACATACATACGAGGGGTCATGTTCATGTTTACTTGCCCGAAGGGGACATCTCCAGGGCCGGATTCCAAAGAATGAAAAGCGCAACAATTTTATCCCGTTTGGTTGCCCAAGGATCATCTTTTGATAAAAGGCGAAGATCAGCGTTGGCATTATCTTGGCATTACGCATCCTGAAACATCACCAGCCAATTATCATGACGTGGCATGTTTGCTGTTTCATGCTGTAGCTCCATATGGAATTAAAGGGAAATATGAAACCGCGGTTATACAAGAAGGAGGATCAACAAAAAGATGAGCAGGAATGTCGTTATATTTCTTTGTGACCAACTAAGAGCGGATTTTTTAAGTTTATATGGGTGTGAAGCGATTCCGACACCGAATCTACAGCGATTGGCGGATCATGGTGTTGTGTTCGATCGTGCCATTACGCAATCTACCGTCTGCGCACCAGCTAGAGCGACCATGATGACAGGGCGTTTCGTATCGGACCACGGGGTTTGGACGAATGATATTCCATTCCGTCCAGGCATTGAAACCATTGCACAACGCATGAATGAGTTGGGATATGCCACGGGTGCCCTTGGCAAAATGCATCATACTCCAGCGGATGATGCCAAGGGATTTCAGTATTCACGCTTCATGGAAGAGAATCGTCTAAAGGAGCGAGACGATTATTACCAATGGCTAAAAAAACACCATCCAGAGATTCATCACATTTATAATCATGACAAAAATAAGCTGCAGTTTAATTTTAAAGAAGAATTTTATTATGAGTATTGGATTGCAAACGAAGCCATCAACTACTTAGAAGGTCATCGATTAAAAAATCCAGAAAAACCATTTTTTGCTTGGGTCTCCTTTCAAGGTCCCCATGGACCATTTGATCCACCTGCTGAGGTGAAGGGCAGTTGTAACGAGGAATTAATCCCCAGGCCCATTAAACATTCTATTAACGAGTTACAAGACATTCCCAAATATCGATCTGTAAGAGGGTCATACGATATTTGTCCTGATGAAGTGTATCAAAAGCACCGGGTAGCGTATGGTGAAATGATAGTGGAAATCGATAAGCAAATCGGACGAATCATCGATTATTTGCAGGCAGCAGATCTTTATGAGCAAACGACCATTATTTTTTCAGCTGATCATGGTGATTTGTTGGGTGACCATGCATTGGATAAAAAGGGTCCTTTTGCTTATCAGGGACAATTAGGTATACCGATGATATTATCCAATCACCCACAGATTGAAAAAGGGGTTCGGTCTCAACAGCTAGTGGGTAATATAGATATACCGGGAACGGTGTTAGCCATTGCAGGAGCCACCCGTAGCATAGGTGTCTCTCGTTCCTTGCTCGACTTGGCTCAGAAGGAACCCCTTTTTCCAAGAGAGGTTAATTACAGCGAGTTTTGTGACAGTGTGAAAATAATTGAAAATGGCCGTTACCGGTATTGTTATTATCCATTTACCCAGCAAGCGGAATTATACGACCGCGAAAGTGATCCGCAAGAGCTAACAAATCTGGCCGGAGTGTCAGAATATGTTGAAATCGAAAAAACATTCACCCAGCATATCATTGATTTTTTAATCCTCAGTAAAGGACTCCGAATTGAAGCGCATGATTTTGTTCCAATACAACAGGAAGGCGTGCGCAAGAAACATCCCCGTTTTGAAGAGGATTTTGATGTAGTATTCCCGATCAATAGAAAGGCTTATCAAAATCTAAAACGAGCTGGGCTTCAAGCGGATTACAATGAGTTTTGTGTAAACAAGCCTGTGCTGAATTCATACAGCCCCCCTTATTGGCAATGATTGAAAACCTCGTCCGTGACCGTAGCAAGGTCAGACTTACCTGTCCCTACGAAACATACGTTTAATCGTGTCCGCAATCCCCTTCTTCATTGGCCTTGGAGAAGGCTCGTGCGGACTTTTTTTTGGAATAAGACGACTTACGAGCCTCCAGCCTTCCTCGTCGGTTTTGAACTCTGCCTCATATGCATCGCCCCAACGAAGGAGCGCCTGATTCACGGCCCATTCTACGCTTTCTCCTAACAAAGAAAGATGATTCGTCTGGTTTTTGTCGTGGCGCCGATGGTTGAGCAGCGGGTGATCGACCCAATGGAACCGATAGTGTTCGATTAACCGAAACAGAATGTTCATGTCTTCGCAGAATTCCCCTTCATACGGCCCATCGAGTGGCCAACCACCGACACGACGCAACGCATCCGTCCGATAAAATCGCGGCCATACTGAAGTGTTGGCCTTCATAAATTCATATTTGTCTGCGAACGCGCGGCCGATCTTCATACGCTGTTTGGTGATCTGGCCCATCTTGTTCTGGAACACCAGATTCATGTTCCCGGTGATGAGCGCAACATCCTCAGGTTGTTGACGCACCTCGTTCATGAGCACTTCCAGCGTATGGGGATAAAAATAATCATCGCCATCCAGATGAATCATGTAAGGGGTCTCGACAGCTCTTAACCCGGTGTTCAAACTTTTGGACAAGTTCAGATTCACTGGATGTTGCACCAGACTCATTCTGCGATCGTTCAAGTAAGGTTTGATGTATCGCACACTGTCATCTGTGGACCCGTCATTGACAAAAATGATTCGCCAGTACGGATACGTCTGATTCATTACACTGTGCAGTGTTTCGCCTAAATATCGACCTGCGTTAAAGAATGGAACGACCACCGTAACCTCCGTATTCATCACTGCATCCTCCCGTATGATTGAATGATCGCTGATACATTATTCATATGACTTGGTATGCGATCATGACAAGGTGCACGGGAAAAATGGTCGCAACACCCGGGGAATGCGTCCAACATCATCACCTCTTTCGGCCATATCCTGTATGAAATGAAAGAAGGAGGCGAGATCATGTTTCATTTTACATTGGTGCCCTTCGAATTTACGAATCATGCGGATATGGGAGGGCCGTTGGTGCAAGCGAATTTGCAGGCCAAATGGTTGACTGAATGGTGTCCGCCAGATTTGGTCATTGCGTTCGCCCCTGTGAAGAATGACGTGCCCTTCCACCACTCGCTGAAGACGAAACTCGTCTCTTCACATGAGCCAGCGGATTGGAAACATTATTTCAACGACAACATCTGGCCGGGGTCGGATCCCGGACGTTGCAGCTTTGGCCCGAGCCTTGTGCTGGAGAAAACTGGGAGGATTGACACGATCGCACAGCACCGTATCCCTCTGGTGACCATATCCGAATATAGCAAGTCGCAAGTGTTGGACGGATGGGATTATGATCCAAGGATGATTCACGTGATGCCCAATATGATCGACCCCATGTTCAAACCCGGTGAGAAAGCACAGCAGTTCACGGTGGGATGGATCGGCTACGATCATCCTGATCGATGGGTGAAAGGGGCAGAAGTCATTCCTTACTTGGCTCAACAGTTTCCAGACATTCAATTCGAGATGGTGTTTGCGACGATGCCGCGATATCAACACGAATGGATGCCGCAACCGCTGCCGAATGTGAGAATCTACACGCAAGTGTTGCATACCCAGATGCCGAGTATTGTGCAACGTTGGCACGTTCTAGCAAGCGGCAGCAAACATGAGACGGGTGGTGCGCACATTGCAGAAGCGATGGCTTGCGGTGTTCCGGTGATCTGTGCAGGCGTAGGGGCGCTACCAGATACGGCGCGAGGTCAAGTGATTCTCGAAAACACGCAGCGTTGGTACAAATATCCTCATGAGTGGACACCTGCAACATTGAAGATGTATGCCGAGGCGTTGCAACAATTACTCCGTGACAAAACATGGTATGCATCTAAGGTGCAAGCGGCGTTGACGCGAAGCGCAGACTTTCACCCCCGCAACATCGCAGATTTGTGGTTCCAATTTATGTACCAATGCCGTGATGCGATGTGAGTCAAGTGACCGTCGTCATCACAACCTACAATGCAGGAACTTATTTGAAAGAAGCTGTAGCCAGTGTCTTCGAGCAAACCTACACCGAATGGCAATTGCTTATTGTGGACGATGGTTCCTCGGACGGCAGTCTTGATCTGTTGACGAGTGAACTGCAAGATCCGCGTATTACAACAGTGGTCAACCCGCACAATCTCGGGCAAACACAATCGTTGAATGTGGCATTGCACAATGTCACAACGCCATACATGATACAATTGGACAGTGACGATCGGTTATATCCGCATACGTTGCAATGGTTGTTGCAGGAAGCGCAGCAGATCGGTCCGGATGTCGCTGTCATTAGCGGGAATATCCGAGTGGTTTGGCAAGATGCGCGGGGCAAGATCTTGAGAAGTAAGGTCCGCCGGGGACGTAGTTATCACAATCGATATCAATATATGCTGTCCAATCAATCGGTGTGGCCGCGCTTTTATGTCACCGCAGCGTTAAGGCACGTGGGAGGGTGGCCGACGGACGGACCTTACCAGGGTAGATATATTGAGGATTTACGCATCCTGTTTCGCTTAATTCGTAACTATCGGTTTCACTGGATCAACAGAATTATCTACATGCACCGTCGACATCGCACGAATATGACGTTGAAGCGGGACCCGATGCAACGAACACTCGTGTGGTTGATTCAGCGCACGTTGAAGCAATGGGGCGGGAAGTACATTCCCCGATTTCGGCGACTTCCTTCAGGATATCCCCGTGTGATCGCTCTGGTGCCGAGTAAAAAATTTCGCAAGCTGCTGAAGATCATCCGCTATCGTGGGACATAAGTGATCGGTATCATTTTATTGTCTTCTCCGCTATGCTACAATCGAAGCAAATCTGCTTTTGGCGAAAGGGTCCCTATGCTTAATTTTCATCTCAATGAGGATCAGACCGTGACGTTGTATCAAGGAATGCAGCACGTTCTGACGTATCATTATAACCAGGATAAGTACAAAAGTTACTTTCACCCCGTTCACACGATGCAAGGCCACACGTTAACGATCGATCAACCGTATGATCATCCTTGGCATCACGGCCTTTATTTCACTTGGAAAATGGTGGACGGCATCAATTTTTGGGAAGATCAAGGGCTTGCTGAGCAGACGGGACGAACAGTAACCGTAGATTCACCGCATGTGATCTTACAGCGGGGAAGGTGTACGATAGAACAAACATTGCATTGGGAGAAAGTAAGCGATGGGGAACAGCTGTTGAAAGAACAGAGGCGTATCATCGTCCATGCCGCTCACAGTCCAAGCGCTTATCGAATCGACTGGGAATCCACATTCACCAACAGCACGAACCGTGCTCTGCTTTTCGATCGAACGGATCCTGCTGTATTTTCTTGGGGTGGGTACGCGGGATTCTCATATCGAGCGGTGCGTAGTCTCAGGGGAGGAAAAATAATGAACGCCTCTACAGGTGTGGATGTCGCTACTACGCACGGGATTCCTGCCTCGTGGTGTGATTATTCTGGCCCGCTTGATGGCGGGGTGAATCGCCACGGGGGATTAACGATATTCCAGCACCCCAAGAATTTGCGTTCCCTTTCTGCTTTCTATGTTGCGGATCACCCCGAGTTACAGTTTCTCAATGCGGCTTTCTTGTATGATCAACCGATGACACTCATGTCGGGTCAGCAATTCAGGTTGCGATATGGGGCTTATGTCCATGATGATGTGCTGACCAAGGAACAGATTGAACAAGCTTATGCGACCTACATGCACGAGACGATGGACGCTGCTGAATGAGAGCCGTGTTACAGCAATTTACGAAAATTACGCGGGGAGAAACCGGTGTAACTCTTGAACATCGAGGAGAAATTGTGTCTCTCGATCCCGACAGCATGGGCGATGGAGCCGATGGGCAGGTCGGTGCTGAGTAACTGCCGCGCTTTCTCCAGCCGAAGCCGCTGAATGTATTGAATCGGCGAACACCCAAATACGGTGCGGAACGCCTTAATAAAATAATTCGGGTGATAGTGAACGAGACCGGCGAGCGCATCGACGGTTATTTTTTCATGGAGATGCTCTTCAATGTACTGGATGACGCGGTGCATACGAACAGACGAAGGTGAATGCATCAACATGTGTTGTAAACAGGCTTCGATGTAGATGCCGAGACAGTGCAACATCGATGAACGCACATGCAGGATGGAAGCGGGTGAGCGATGCTGCATATGGTTGATCATCCGTTTGAAAGCATGTTCGATTTCAGACGGATTCGGCACATCGATACAAACAGGGAAGCGGTACATTTCAAAAAGATCCCTGGAGCCAACCCTCGCCGTGAAATGACACCAATACTTATGGAATGGATTATTATTCACCGTCGCATACGATTGACGGATATGGCAGGGCATCACAACAAGCTGTCCGGGTAACGGATACATGGTGACGCCATCCACTTCGATCTGGCCTTCTCCGCCCAAGATGAAATACATACGGTTGAAATTGTGCACATAATGTTCTCTTCGCCAATGGGTGTCCACGGTCTGCACGTTCGCGATGATGACATCGACTTGAATTTGAGCCATGACGTTACGTACGGATTCGACATCAACAATCTGTGTTTTCGTTGTGCTCACCTTTTATTATAAATATAGTTAAGATTCACTACATTTAGCTTAGCAAATCGGTTCTTTCCTGTAAATCCCCCACGCTAAGATGATAGAAGATGCAATAATCATAAGGAGGATTCACCATGATTCCAAGATTTCATGATGCGCGTGACCGTTTTTTTGATTTGCGGTTTGGGATGTTCGTCCATTGGGGCTTGTACGCGATACCGGCATGGCATGAACAAATTTTGTGGCGGGGGAAAGTCAAGCGTAAGGATTACGAGAAACTGATGCATGAGTTTAATCCGGTGAAATTCGATCCGGATGCCTGGCTTGATCTCGCGCAGGAAGCGGGAATGCAATACCTCTGCTTTACGACCAAACACCATGATGGATTCTGTATGTGGGATTCTGCACACACGGAATACAAAATTACGAACACGCCTTATGGGAAAGACGTACTCGCGATGTTGGCTGAAGCTTGTCACAAGCGCAATTTCCCGCTCGGTTTATATTACTCTTGCCCCGATTGGCATCACCCGAATTATCCGAACAAAGGTCGTCACCATGAGATGTTCGGTCCTAGACCAGGTGACCAACCCGACCTAGATCTCTACTATGAGTATGTGACGAAGCAAATTCGTGAGTTGCTCACCCAATATGGTCCCATCTATCAACTGTTCTGGGATGTGAACGTGGCTGAGTATATGAATCCATCACTGAATGAATTGGTCCGCTCGTTGCAACCGGGCATTCTCATCAATAACCGCGGACCGGACAAGGGGGATTACAGCACGCCAGAGCGCCACGTTCCCGAAGGGGGAGCATTCCTAACACCAACGGAAGGCAATCAGTCGCTTGGCCGTGAAAGTTGGGGATACCGTGTAGATGAAGATTATTATTCGAATAAGTTTTTGATGCAGAGTATCGATAAAATAATGGCGATGGGCGGCAATTATTTGCTCAATGTCGGACCGAAACCAGATGGAACCATCACTGTAGAGAACGTGGAGACGTTACAGCGTATTGGCCGGTGGTACAACAATATTCGCGAATCTTTCATAGGCACTGAACCTGCGTCATATATGGGTGGGAAGGACGAGATTGAATCCGCTGATGATTTGAAGCGGCGCGTATTTCGCGACCATGTCCTCCTAACACGCAAGGAAAATACCGTCTATGTTCATGTATATCGAGATTTGCAAAGTTCGGCGATCGTCTTGAAGCCGCTCTCTGTATTGCCGCAACGTGCGGTATTGCTTAACGATGGCCGAGAGCTGGAGACGAGTGTCGACCATCTGCCATGGTATTGGCAAGAGCGAGCCTATTTGCGGATCAAGAACGTTCCCGTGAATGAGATTCATGATGAAGTGATGGTTATCAAGTTGGAATTCGGCGATGATGTAACGGAATAAAGTATATAATTATGGCATCAAAGTGCAATGACATGAGATCGGCGTTCACGGTAAATTAATAGGTAGTGCAGGAGAAGAGCGTAATGAGCATCCAGTGCATACGCTCTTTTCTCTTGCGAGAAAGACTTTGCGAGGTGAGAATGGTGAGCCAAGTTGACTATCGTCAAGCGCCATATGTGGTGGATATGAAGGTGATTCCTGTGGCGGGTGAAGACAGTATGTTGCTCAATCTAAGCGGGGCCCACGGACCTTATTTCACACGGAATGTGGTGATCATGCAAGACAATTCGGGTCATATAGGTGCAGGAGAGGTGCCGGGAGGCGAAGCGATTCGTCAGACATTAGAGGAGGCCAAATCGCTTATCATGGGTCAATCGATAGGCGCATATCTTCAGGTGTTAGCCTCGATGAAGCAGCAATTTTCGGATCGAGATGCCCATGGACGAGGGTTGCAGACGTTCGACCTCCGCGTGACGATTCACGCCATGACCGCAGTAGAGAGCGCCATGCTGGATTTATTAGGTCAGCACCTGGGTGTCCCCGTCGCAGATTTACTCGGTGAAGGGCGCCAGCGAAGTATGATTCCCGTGCTGGGATATTTATTCTACATTGGAGACAGACAGAAGACGGACCTTCGCTATCGTGAAGAGCGGGGCGCCAAGGATGATTGGTTTCGTTTGCGTAATGAGGAAGCGATGAATGCAACTTCAATTGTCCGCCTTGCTCAAGCCGCGCAAGCACGGTATGGCTTTGCAGACTTTAAGCTCAAAGGTGGCGTCCTGCATGGTGAATTGGAGATGGAGGCAGTTCGTGCGCTTGCTGCAAGATTTCCGGATGCGAGAATTACGCTCGATCCGAACGGTGCTTGGTCACTCCAACAAGCGATCGAATGGTGCAACCACCAAGGGCATGTGCTAGCCTATGCTGAAGACCCGTGCGGCGCAGAAGGCGGTTACTCCGGCCGAGAAATTTTGGCCGAATTCAGACGCGCCACAGGCTTGCCCACCGCTACGAATATGGTTGCTTGTGATTGGCGCGAGTTGGGGCATGCTTTCCAATTACATGCCGTAGATATCCCGCTTGCTGATCCCCATTTTTGGACGATGCAAGGCTCTGTTCGTGTCGCACAGATGTGCCGTGATCGTGGTCTAACATGGGGATCGCACTCGAATAACCATTATGATATCTCGCTTGCCATGTTCACTCATGTGGCTGCGGCAGCGCCGGGGAAAATCACGGCCATCGATACGCACTGGATTTGGCAAGACGGACAGCGGCTGACGAAACAACCATTCCAGATTATCAACGGTTCCATTACCCTCCCCGAAAAACCGGGACTCGGCATTGAAGTCGATATGGATGCCATCGAACATGCGCACCGGCTTTATCTTTCGATGGGTTTGGGTGCGAGGAACGATGCAGTTGCTATGCAATATGTTATACCCGGATGGACATTCGACCCGAAGCGTCCTTGTATGGTCAGATCGTAACGCGGTTTTTGTGCCTGGCTACGAGGAGATCAAGGAATGAATGCAGGGTTTCTTGTGTGTTGTTTTCTCGGGATGCGATCATTCTTCTGAATTGACCGGGGGTCATGCGCAACGTTTGGCTGAACACGCGATGGAAATAACTTGGGGTTTCAAATCCGGTCTCTTCGGCAATCGTTATCAAATTCTTGTCCGTATACGCTAATAAGTAAGCGGCTGTGCGAATACGCTCTGTACGCACCCAAGCTGAGAACGATTGACCGAGCGACTCGGATAACAGTCGAGACAAGTGTCGTTCGGATACATACAAATGTTGGGCCACTTCTTTGAGCGTCAATTTCTCGGATAGATGGCGTTGAATGAACGCCATGGCATCCGTGAGTGTAACTTTCGCTGGGATGAGAGGGCAGGAAGAATCCGTTAACAATGTGCCATGTTGTGCATCGAACAACGCTAAGGCGCATGTTAACAAGGTGTGGGCGATTCGCTCAATGATGATGGGGTCAGGTCGATCAGATTTTCCTGACAACAGAAGAAGGGACATCCACAGGTGTACGACTGGTGAACCGGATGCATCCGGAATAAACAATTGCTCTTGCTTGCACAGCGATTCATAACGTTTGACCGTATCCGAATGCGTTGCACGCTTGTCGATCTCGAAGGCCACAAACAATAACAACAACCCTTCGTTGCTTTCCAGATGGTGCCGATGCCCTGGACTGGTAGCATAGAGCGTGCCCCGTTTGAGAACGTAACGCATGCCGTTCCGAGTATAAGATCCCTCACCATCCAAGACATAACAAACTTCAAGAAATGAGTGAGAATGGTCTATATTTCCGTAATGTTCAGGTTTACCTCCCCAGTAGTGCACGATGTAAGAGGAAGGTGTCAAAGACAGACGTGTAGCAAATTGGTTCAGATATAGACAGCTTTGCTGAATAATTTGCAGGCTCGGCAGCATGACGCTCCTCCTCGAACAATGATGGTTCTGTTTATCAAATTATATCAGAAAGGCAGGTTTTACAATATATGAAGTCCATCACAATGAGAGGCATCCTAGGCTTTCCGATCGCGCCTTACAATCAACAAGGTCGACTCGACGAGATTGCATTTGTGACGAACATTCAATACCTGGTGCAGTCCGGGCTCGATGCTATTTTCGTTTGCGCAGGGTCCAGTGAATTCCAGTCCCTTGATGTTGCAGAATACGAATGGATGGTGGATTGTGCGGTATCCGCTGTGAACCATAAGGTGCCTGTATTTGTGGGGACAGGTGGGAACATCATCCATGCACAGCAACTTGCCGGCATCGCCGCCAAGAAGGGCGCAGATGGTCTGCTCATCCTTCCTCCCTATTTGATTGAGCCTGAACAAGAAGGTCTCTATCGTTATTACAAAACCATTATTGCATCTTCAAGTTTAGCCAGTATCATCTACCAGCGCGATAATGCCGTTTTCGCTGTAGATACGGTAAGTCGATTGTGTGAACTTCCACAAGTGGTGGGTTTTAAGGACGGTCATGGGAATATTGAACTGAATACGGAATTAACGAGGGTGATTGGAGCACGACTCAATTGGATGAACGGCATGCCGTTCGCGGAAGTGACGATGCCGATCTATAAGTCGCTTGGGTTTCAAAGTTACTCCTCGGCCATGTCGAATTACTTGCCGCACATTTCACGCCTATTTTACCAAGCGTTGTTGGAATGCAATGAACCTTTGATTCAACAGTTGTATGAAATCTGTTTGTTACCGATTCACCGAATTCGCAAACAACGGAAGGGATATGCAGTTTCGTTGATCAAGGCGGGTATGGAAATCGTCGGATTACCGGTAGGCTCCTCCGTGCGTGCCCCCTTAATTGAAGTGGAGAAAGAACACTATAAACAACTAGAGGGTATTATCACGCGCGTGTTAGATCATTACCCTGCACCCTAATAGTGAATAAAATAGCGGCTGCATCTTATTGAAGATGCGGCCGCTAAAAGATGTGATGAATTCAGGGAGTTCAGATTATTTTCCAAGATTCCGAGCAAGTGCACGCAGCAGAGCAATCGATTTATCGCGATTCTCGGCATTGATACGAACTGCAATTATTTTCGGTTGATCATTGATCACCATATCCTCGAAGATGCGACTCTTAGTAATATCAATGCCGTAGAGGACAGGTTGGGTATTTTCTTCCGTTCTCGCATAGACGAGATTGCTTTCTCCGACAGCATCGCGCAACGCCGCCTCATCATCTGTCAACGGCAGGAACAAACCTTGATAAGCCAATCGGTCAAAATTCCATCGATCCGTGATATAAACATCTGGTTTTTCGGTCGCTAATGCGATCATGCTTTTCTGTTGCATGGCAATATCGAACTCGTCTTTGGCTTCCTGTGGCGAATAGACGAGATTGACCTTGACGCGGTTCCACTCCGGTAACAAAGCGATGATCTGCTGTTGCATCGAAGTGAAATCCGGTTCATCGGATTCCGAGATGATCCGATACGCGCCGAACATCGAGATATTGACATCGACTGGGCCTAGCGCTGCTTCAATGGCTTTCTCCCGCTGATTCTGCACCACGCCTTGCACAATGGAACCTATAATTACAAGTAGTATAATTGCACCAAGGGTATGCAGTTTATAATATTCCCAAAAATATTCGAATTTCTCCATCCAGGGCGGTTTGCGTTTCTTATGGTCCTGTTCGATAAGTTCCTCAACGGCTTGTCTATGCGCTTTGATCAAACGGTAAGCGGCGGTAATGGTCGCAAAATCTGTGGCATGGGTCGTATCTAGTGACTCTTGACCTAGTCGATTGCGATTTTTCTCTCTGCGCACCCATATATCATACTGGCGTTCCACCTGTTCAAGTGTCGCATCCTCAGGAAGTTCCAATGTTTCGTATGCTTTTCTAATGTCTTCCACGTTCGAATCCTCCCCCTAAACCTCTCTTCCTTGATGATAATGAATTCTGCGTCAAAAAGAAAGCAAAGGAGAAACATTCCATGAAATCACTTGATTGTGTTTTTCCACGTGCGATATAATTTGATGGAAATCTCAAGATGAGGAGCTAACCTATGGGAACAACGTTGATTTTCGGGCATAAGAATCCAGATACGGACTCTGTATGCTCTGCCATTGTTTATGCTGATTTAAAATCCAAACTTGGTGCCGATGTAGAAGCGGTGCGGTTGGGCAACGTGAACGGTGAAACACAATTTGCGTTAAATTATTTTCATGTTGAGGCGCCTCGCTTGGTAGAAACTGTAGCGAACGAGAGTAAATCGGTGATCCTTGTCGATCACAACGAGCGCCAGCAGAGCGCTGCGGATATCGAACAGGTGCAAATTATGGAAGTGATCGATCATCACCGGATCGCGAATTTCGAAACGAGTGGGCCGCTATATTACCGCGCAGAGCCTGTAGGGTGTACAGCTACGATCTTAAAGAAGATGTACAAGGAACATGGAATTGCTATTGAACCCACAATGGCTGGCTTGATGTTATCGGCTATTATTTCGGATTCTTTGTTATTCAAATCACCCACATGTACGGCAGAAGACGTCGCTGCCGCGCGTGAGTTGGCTCAGATTGCTGGTGTCGATGCACAAAGTTACGGGTTAAACCTCTTGAAAGCAGGGGCTGATGTGAGCAACAAGACGGTCGCACAATTGATCTCAACCGACTCTAAAGAATTTCGGATGGGGGATGCGAAAGTAGAGATTGCACAAGTGAATGTGTTTGAATTCAATGATGTATTGACACGCGAAACTGAATTGAAGGCAGCGCTTCGTGCGATCATTGCGGAGAAAAATTTAGATTTATTTCTATTTGTGATCACGGATATATTAAACAACAATTCTGTGGCCATCGCACTCGGACGTTCCACGGATGTCGTTGAACAAGCTTACAATGTGAACCTTGTTGATGATAAAGCGTTGTTACAAGGCGTCGTTTCTCGCAAATCCCAAATCGTACCCGTATTAACGGACACGTTCACGAAATAAATCATAACGACATATGAATGGCTGTCTGCCTGGCGTGCTGCACTTGCAAGCTAACACAGGAGACAGCCTTTTTTTTTTGGTTCTAGCTGGCTTAGAATATTTTTTTTGTAGACATATCGGCTTTAAGGATTTCTACACATTCGCGAAAACGCAGCGAATGAATCACTTCCCGTTCCCGCAAAAATTTCAATCCGTCTTGCAGATCCACATCATCTGTTAAATCGATCAGCCACTGGTATGTGGCGCGTGCTTTCTCTTCGGCAGCAATATCTTCATATAAATCCGCCATAGGGTCACCTTTGGCTTGTATGTAAGCCGCAGTCCACGGAACCCCGGAAGCATTGCTATAGAAAAGCGCTTTGTCATGACTCGCATAATGATCACCCAGACCGACGGCTCGCAATTGTTCTGGAGTGGCATCTTTGGTTAACTTATAAATCATGGTGGCAATCATCTCAAGATGGGCAAACTCCTCTGTTCCAATATCCGTAAGTACCCCGATGACTTCCTCAGGGATGGTGTACCGTTGATTAAGGTAGCGGAGAGCGGCAGCGAGCTCCCCATCTGCACCCCCGTATTGCTCCATTAAGTACTTTGCCATTTGGGGATCACATTTACTTACTCGCACAGGATACTGCAACTTTTTTTCATAAATCCACATCTTTTTTCATCGCCTCCTCTTACCTTATTTACGCAAAACTGTCCTCACACTTGCCATGGCCATGGTCCCCGATTCCATCGGAATGGGATGGGGGACAAACTTTGTCCAAAATTGCGTAGCGGTCCAAACAAAGATTCGAATTGTTGTGCCAATTGTGCGCGTTGAACGGCTGTTCGATTGAATTGTTCGATAGCTTGTTGATCATTGGGGTGGGTGTCCAAGTACAGATTAAGTTCCAAAAGCACAAAATCAATAGCTTGCAGTTCTTCCAACATTGGATAAAAGCGCGAATCGATCGTGTCTTTCATGTCCTCATCCTCCATCTACAAACCTATAATTATCTTGGGTAAGGGCTGTAATAAGCTGGCCATAACGTACCGAACCGGAGCGCTTCCTTCGGTGAAAACTGGGGCATGCCATACGGTTGCATAGGAGCAATAACATTAGGCGGCACAACAAAGGTGCGGACCGTTTGGGGTGGGCATGGATCGAATGGACTAGCAAAAACAGTGTAGGTTTTTATCACTTCGTAACAGGACCTCCTTATCCTTCATGAATGGAACTTTGGGTGTTTACAATAGTTTATGTGGTGAAAGTTTGTCTCATTACTGGAGGGTTGTGGCTCATTTATGATATATTAAAATAATATAAATGACGTTATTAATAGTAAATATATCTTTATATTGCGCATAAAATAGTTAATAATATATTATATAAATAAAAAATAGAGTGAAGGGGAAACAATTCATGAAAATTGGAATTAATGGTACAGGCCGGATCGGGAGATTATTGATTCGAAGGTTATTTTCAAAACAGGTGGAATTCACGGACATTGAGGTAGTCGCGATCAATTCAACATTCCCCATTTCTCACCTTTGTCATCTGTTACGGTATGATTCCGTGCATCATGTGTGGGATGTGCCCATCGAAGTTGCGCAAGGTGGGATTGAGATTAACGGTAAATTCATTCACATCACTTCGCAAAGAGAACCAGAACGCATTCCTTGGGATAAACTTGGCGTTCAAATCGTAATTGATGCTACAGGTAAATTTCTGGACCGTTCCAGTGCAACCCGACATCTTCAATCCGGCGCTAGTAAAGTAATCGTCACTGCTCCCGGCAACGATCTTGATGCAACGATTGTGATGGGCGTGAATGAGGAACAGTTCGATCCCATGAACCACTGTCTGATTTCAACAGCTTCTTGCACAACAAATTGTATTGCACCTGTCTTGTCCATTCTGGATCAAGCTTTCGGTGTCGAGCAAGGTTGGATGACCACGATTCATGCCTACACCAACGACCAGAACACAGTGGATAATTATCACAATGATTTACGCAGAGCGAGAACTGCGGCAAGCTCCATCATTCCCACATCAACAGGAGTCAGTAAGGCTCTAGCTGGTGTGCTGCCGAATTTGGCATTCAAGATTCAAGGTTATTCGGTCAGAGTACCTGTGCCGAATGTCTCCCTGCTTGATTTACAAGTCAAAGTCAGTCAGGAAATCAATACGACGGCAGTCAAGGAAGCTTTCAAGCACGCGATTCAAGGCAATCTTGGAAAATTTATCGATTATAACGAACAGCCGCTTGTGTCCGCAGATTACATAGGGAATGATAAATCAGCCATTATTGACGGGTTGAGTATTCTTGTGCGCCAAGACCAAGTGAAACTGCTTGCTTGGTATGATAACGAATGGGCTTATGCCTGCCGTGTTGTCGATTTTGTACGATATATTCGCTCCCAATACTATGCTTTGGTAGAATAGGAAGAACGAACTGGTGGGAGAATGGAGAGAAAATGATGCAACGACTCAGTGACATGACGATGGAAGAGTTGCAACGAGAAATCGACCGTCTTTATCTAGCGATCAATCTAAGCACAATGGATAATGAACGTGAAGTGTTGCGGCAAAAATGGGTAATGGCGCGTTCATATGCTGTCAAGAATCTGTATTACAAACCTGGAAAGTATATGGTTGAGGGCCGAGAAGGTGAGTTTACACTGGAGTATGTGAATGGGGTCATGGGGTGGGGACGTAAGGAGAGCGGCGAGGAAACTGCTTGGCCCCTCGCCCTATTGCGTTATATTGGAGATGGAGTGCATCAATAATCAAGATGCCTTGCGTTCCATGGAACGCATAATAATTTGAATGTAGAGAACCAGTACGCGCAGAGGAATGATCTTATTCCGTGGCAAGTGAACAAATTTCGCGCCAATGTACGTACCCGATTCAGTAACGTCTTTGCGAGTGATCTCGATATGAGCGCTAAAATCTTCTAACAAGTCCGATTTGAGGTTGGCTAAAGACAGCGGCTTGAGTCCCTGATCATCTTCGATTTGAAGACCGATGCCGCCCAAACTAATATTCAACACTTTCACATACAAGGGTTCGTCTTGATTGTTGGCAGAATCTCCAATGGAGAACAGATTGCCTTCATGAAACACATTCACCCTTGGATGTTGTCGATTTAACGATGGCTTCTGGTATTTCTGCGGATTGATGAGAATTAAGAGTTCGGTATCCGTTGCGATTAAGAACGTATTTAGGCTAATCATTCTCGTCATTCCATAAGCGGTAACCTTCACAGCATCCCCAAGCGTGAAAAGATCATGCTGGGCGACTTCAATCTCCATAAAATCCCCTTCGAGGTAAGAAATTCTTCCATTGGCAATAATGCCCTCTTTCTCCACCGAAACTATAGTACCATCATTAATCAGATCTATTTCATCTTCTATGCCATCAATTTTTTGCACCTAGGATGACCTCCGTTGGCTCAACGTTGCTCAATCTTATATTCATTCGTCAGTCCAATGTGTACATGCGATATTGTTCCGCAAACTGCATTCGACCTGTTCTTCCAATGAATGACTCCATGTCGTCATTATAATGCATTAACTTTATTTTATCCTGAATGGTTTCCGGTAATGTTAACAATTGTGCTAATGTCGTATGAACCTCACCCACGCCAGTCAACTGACATTCATGAAAAATATGTTTACATCTACCCTTCGCAACGATGAATTGAAGCAAGTCCGGGTCAAAAATCATATCTGATGAGTAGAATAAATTTTCATTGATCAGCAATGCGTAACTAGGCTTCCCCTTAATATGAACAGTGCGAAATAACTCGATTGTAAAATTGTTGTCTATGACAATGGGTGTTCCTTCTTGGATTTCGATTACATCAAAATAGTTGTTTAACGAATGGTAACCATTATGCGGATCATACAACGCGCCGCAAAGAGTCTTTTCCCATAATGTATCCACAATTGTGACCGGCACATAAAGTTTGGGTTTTCGTTGGTGAATGAAATTCATCTGGAATGCGAACTCTTCAAGTCCACCCACATGATCACTATGGATATGTGTAATGAGAATGCCATCAATATCGTTCATATTCATTCCGATCTGATGGAGTGATCTGGCAGCTGTAAAGCCGCAATCGATCAGTATTCGGAAGTTTTCGGTATGGATGATTGCGTTGTTATTATAGAAATTTTTAGCAAACATGTTACCAGTGCCTATCATCTGTATGTGATTGCTCAACAATGAAACCTCCTGCGACATTCATGGTCACATAGATTTACTTTACCATGATTATATTGAAAACAAAAGGTACATTCTCTTTATTTCGATTTCATCATTTTCATCACACATTGATCTAAGCGTCTGCTGACCTTCAAAACTTCAGGGTGCTGAAAATCGTATTGATATTTCGCAACAGTGCGCTCGAGCAAATTTTTAAGTTTATGATATTGTTCTTCAATTTGTTGGTCTTTCACGATAACGTTCCTCTTTTCATTAAACATTTACAATAGATGTAACTATTTAACGTGATAAATTGTAAAAATGTTCCATGGAGTTATTTTTTTTTTTGAATGGAAAGCTTCCGCAACTCTTTATTATGAGGTGAGTATAATGTTATGTGACAAAATGATGGAGGGACATCCCATGAACCTACGCAAGCTTTTGATTGGACTTTTGGTGCTTTCATTGGTGGGTGGCGCAACCGCTGGAGCGAATGAACTCGTCCAAACATGGAAAGGCAAGAAGATCCGCATCTCTGTGAACGGCACTGATATTCCAGGCGGCGGACTTTCGATTGATGGGCGGACGTTCATACCGCTGCGTCCATTATCCGATACGCTTCAAGCATCAACTGAAACTGAAGGTGACAGTTTATTTATTTATAAACCCAATGTTCATTTGTTCTTGTTTTCTGGTGATCGCAATGCAATGAAGCCGTTTGGGAATGTATACCAAGGAAGATATGAATTTTTTGTTTTTGCGCAAGTGGATAATCTAAAAACGAATGTACATGCGATACGAACAACGGTTGTTGATCCGAACGGTCAAACCGTTGAGTCTCAAGTTTACAAATTCAGTAATGATTCAATGGAAGAATTCTGGTACACAACAGCGCCGATCAAGCTTGATTTTAAATTAACGGGTCAATACAAAATCAGATTCTCTATTAAACAGGCAGAAGACAGTGATTACGAGTTACTTTCCGAGAAAGCGATTGTATCGATGAAGAAAAATTAATAGAAGCATAAGAAGGTGAGTACGTATGGACGATTCAAATCGGGTGGCTTCCCGAGAAGAAGAGGAACCTATTTATGAAGTCACAGATGAGAACGGACAAAGAAAAGAACTTATTCCGATCTATACGTTTGATTATAACAATCAGGCGTATGTCGTGTTAGTGGATCGTAACGAACCGGATGAAGCAGGATATATTTTGCGGATGGAACACGATGGAGAAGAAGTTGTGTTGGCTAACATTGAGAACGAAGAAGAATGGGAAGCTGTATCCGCGATCTATGACGAGTTGGTAGAACAAAACTCAATGAATGAATAGACGTTGAGGGGGTGTACCAAAGTAGGAAAATCTACTTTGGTACACCCCCGATTTTTACTATTTTCGTGGATTAAAATACATGACACGATTGTTGAACAAATGAAGTTCTGCTAACAAATGTCGCCCTAAATATTTACAGAGTTCATTCGCTTTCGCTTTATCTCCATGTGTGCTTCCATCTGGCAATACGATTTGTATGTAGTGAACCTCAGATTCTTCGTTCAATTTGGATCCTACACCGAATACGATATATCGGTAGAGTGGGTTCACACCTTTCAGATAAAACCAGTTCCCCTCACTCTCAGGCTTAAATTCCATCGTATAAGGGAATGCTGCGTCTGCATAATTCCAGTCTAATTGCTCTCCAGTCTTTCCTACTTGCTCCTTATAACGAAGTAACCAAGATTTTACTTCGTCTAGCGTAAGGGAAGGTGCTGCTGATCCTTCAACCAAATAAAGATATGCACTCTGACTCATTGCTTCGCTACACCTACTTTGTATCATATATTTTTATCTTAACAGTTTTGTTACTAACCTACAATGGAACCATGATGGACGAACTAAGCAAATATAGCTTTTTCTTCGATAATGACCTTTACTTGTTGAATTGTCTTGTCCTCTGGCCCTTGAACCGGCAAACCAATGTGGATGTGCTCCATAATATAATCAATATTTTCTTGTGTCACCACTTCGCCGGGAAGCAAGATCGGAATTCCAGGCGGATAGACCATGATGAATTCAGCTATAATGCGGCCACTCGCTTCACATAACGGAATTAACTCTGTTTCGGCATAGAAGGCATCCCTTGGTGATAACGAAAGTGTAGGGATTTGAGGATTTTTTACAATGACACTGCCTGAATGATCTCGATTTTCATGCATCTTGGCAATTTCTTGCATTGCAAATACGAGTGAACCAATGGATTGTTCTGAATCCCCTGAAGTAATAATACATAGCACATTGTACATGTCACTCATCTCAACTTCAATGTTGAAGCGATTGCGCAATATTTTTTCTACATCAAAGCCGGTAATTCCCAATTGACGAACGTGGATTGTTAGCTTTGTGGGGTCATAATCATAGGTTGCTTCAGCACCGATGATCTCATCGCCAAAACAATAAATTCCTTCTATTTTATTCAGTGATTGGCGCGCTTGGCGAGCGAGTTGGATGGCACAATTAGCCATCGTCTGACCATTCAATGCCAGGTGGCGCCGCGCAGTATCCAAGGAGGCAAGCAGGATGTAAGATGTTGAGGTTGTGGTCAACATCGATAAGATCGCTTGTACCCTTTTTGGGTTAATTCGATGTCCTTTCAAATTCAACACAGAACTTTGTGTCATCGAACCGCCTAATTTATGTAAGCTGGTGGCAGACATGTCTGCACCCGCTTGCATGGCTGAAAGCGGCAAACCATCATGAAAGTGAATGTGTGCACCGTGCGCCTCATCCACTAATACAGGAATGTTGAATGAATGAACAAAGTCAACAATTTCCTTCAAATTCGTACAAATTCCAAAATAAGTGGGGTTAATGACCATGACGGCCTTCGCGTCAGGGTGTCGTTCAAGTGCCAAGCGAACAGAACGGGTGGTAATGCCGTGTGCGATGCCAAGACGGTCGTCCATTGCTGGCGAGAGAAACACAGGGCGCGCTCCGGCGAAAATAATGGCCGACATAACAGATTTATGCACATTCCGGGGGACGATGATTTTGTCTCCCGGGCCGCATGCAGCCATGACCATCGTCTGAATGGCACCGCTTGTGCCTTGGACTGAGAAGAACGTATAATCTGCTGAGAAAGCTTCCGCTGCTAGTGATTGCGCAGATTGAATAGCACCTGTCGGTTGATGTAAATCATCAAGCGGAGCAATATTAATCAAATCGATAGACAGCGCATTCTCGCCAATGAAATCACGAAATTCGGGATCCATGCCTGCTCCTCGTTTATGTCCGGGAATGTGAAACGGTAAAGTCTGTTTTCTCGCATGGGATTGTAAGGCTTCGAATAAGGGGGTGCTTGCTTGGTCCACGTCAATCGCTCTCTTTCTATGCTTGCGCAAGTTCGGTCAAACACATTGAGTATATCAAATTTCATTGAGCTTTCAATACTATGATGTTACGATACTATCAAACGAACCGATTATTGGAGATACAAGATGGATAAACGAATGGCTGTCATCATGACTATGTTATTCACAACATTCCTTGGTTTTGGGATTATTATACCTGTTATGCCGGTTATGATCATCGATTCAGGCGCTGAGCAATTTCATTTTTATGTGATGATCGCGGCTTATTCCGTTGCGTCATTTCTTCTTTCTCCCGTGTGGGGCGGATTGTCTGATCGGCTAGGCCGAAGACCCGTATTAATGGCAGGTATGATTGGATTTGGCTTTAGCTTTATAATTTTCGGTATGGCAGACGGTCACTTGGGCTTCATGTATGTTTCGCGCATCGTTGGCGGTCTTTTTTCAGGTGCCATAACTGCATGTGCTGTAGCCTACGTAGCAGATATCACGTCTGAGGAGAAACGAACCCGGGCGATGGGACTTGTAGGGATGTCCATTGGTTTGGGGTTCATTTTTGGTCCCGCCATCGGAGGTATATTAAGCGAATTAGGCACATCAATCCCTTTCTTTACAGCTGCAGCAGTTTCATTCCTGACCTTCATCATTGCGTTGCGTTGGCTACCCGAATCACTTCGCAAGGATCAGATGAAACAACTTTCTGCGGAACAACCCTCACGCTGGGCGCTGTTTAATGGATCAATACGGTATTTATTTGTGATGCTGTTTCTCGTCACATTCACCCTCGCAGGACTGGAGTCGACGTTGCAATTTTTTGGAATCGCACGCTTCGATGCAACACCGAAAGATATCGGTATCATGTTCCTGATCAGCGGGGTTGTAGGGGCGATGACGCAAGGCGGTATTATTCGCAAATATGCTACCCCAGGTAAGGAACCGCTATTGATTCGCATGGGATTTATTCTGCAAGCCATCGGATTTTCATTGTTGTTATTCTCATGGAACGTTTGGAGCGCATCGGTATTTTTAGCCGTATTTGCGCTTGGGAACGCACTGTTGCGTCCATGTATTACTTCGCTCATCACACAATCCACGAAGTCTGGCCAAGGATTGACAAGCGGTCTTAGTTCTTCTATGGATAGTTTGGGTCGTATTTTTGGTCCTTTGATCGCGGGAGGACTGTTTGAAATAAACATGTCATTCACATTCATTATCGGGTCCATTGTTTCAGTCGGTGCTCTCTTTCTGTTAGCCAAATTTTTGTCGTTACGATGAGGGAAGGAGGTTATCGTTTGGATCGATATTCGCGTCAAAAGCTGTTTGCCCCGATTGGTGATATCGGGCAACAAACCTTGCATAAAGGTCATGCATTAATTGTGGGCATGGGCGCTTTAGGGTCAGCTATAGCTGAGCAACTGGCACGATCAGGGATTGGAGCGCTTACAATCATTGATCGTGATGTCGTGGAGTGGAGTAATCTTCAACGACAGTCGTTGTATGATGAGTCAGATGCAGCTGCTTCGCTACCCAAAGCCATCGCTGCACAACGTAAATTACGTAAGATGAATTCTGAGCTTCGATTGGAAGCGATCGTTGCTGATGTCACGGCATTCAATGTTGAAGAATGGGTGAAGCGTGTAGATATTGTGCTTGATGGCACCGACAATTTTTTCACAAGGTTTTTACTGAATGATGCTTGTTTTCGTCATCGTGTTCCATTCATATATGGCGGTGCTGTTGGTTCACAGGGTATGAGTGCTCCGTTCATACCAGGATTGACACCTTGTTTTCGTTGCATCGTACCCTCTGCGCAGGCGAACGGACCGACTTGTGACACGGTCGGCGTGATTGCGCCGATTGTTTCGATCGTGGCCAGTTATCAAGCGACTGAAGCCATCAAGTGGTTAACGGGTAACCAGGCGGCGATACGCAAGTCATTCATCACAATAGACGTGTGGAAATCAACATTCTTTGAAATTCAATTTGGTCATCCGAATGGCAATTGTCCTGTCTGCAAACATGGAGATTTTCCGGCACTGCACCCAAGCGAAGCAGATATTGCCACATCTCTATGTGGTCGTGATACAGTCCAAATTACGCGACCGGGCACTTTGGACTTGGATGTATGGGAGCAGAAACTTTCGTCTATCGGTAAAGTCATGCGCAACCCATTCTTGCTTAAAATCGAGTTGGATGAAAATCTGCGGTTTGTGCTTTTTAAGGACGGAAGAATTCTCGTTCAAGGCACGAACGATATTGTCGAAGCGAAAACGGCCTATGCCAAATACATTGGAATCGTGTAGAATGATGAAGGAGGATGATATATATGGAAAAACAACAAATTGGGGTCGTTGGACTTGCGGTTATGGGCAAGAACTTGGCTTTGAATATGGAGAGCAAAGGATTCACCGTGTCCGTCTACAACCGATCAGCAGAGAAGACGCGGGAGCTTGTCGCTGAAGCAGCAGGGAAACGCTTGATGGGGACCTATAGTGTGGAGCAATTTGTACAATCGCTCGAACGACCGCGCAAAATCATGATCATGGTCAAGGCGGGCGAAGCGACGGATCAGACGATCGAATCGCTGTTGCCTTATCTAGAGGCAGGCGATATCGTGATCGACGGCGGGAATGCATATTTTCCCGACACGCAGCGCCGCGACAAGGCGTTAACAGCGAAGGGCATTCGCTTTATCGGCACCGGGGTATCGGGCGGAGAAGAGGGAGCGTTGAAAGGGCCGTCGATCATGCCAGGGGGCCCACGGTCGGCGTATGAGCTGATTGCGCCGATCTTAGATGCGATATCCGCGCAGGTGAACGGTGAGCCGTGTTGTACGTATATCGGTCCGGACGGTGCGGGGCATTACGTGAAGATGGTGCACAACGGGATTGAGTATGGGGACATGCAGCTGATCTGCGAGGCGTACCACTTGCTCAAAGATGTGCTGGGGTTGAGCGCGGCACAGCTGCACGAAGTGTTTGCGGAATGGAACCGCGGGGAGTTGGACAGTTACTTAATCGAGATCACAGCCGACATCTTCTCAAAGCAAGATGAACAGACGGGTTTGCCGATGGTGGATGTGATTCAAGATACCGCAGGACAGAAAGGGACAGGGAAGTGGACAAGCGCGAACGCGTTGGATTTGGGTGTTCCGCTGTCAATTATCACGGAGTCTGTATTTGCGCGGTTTCTCTCTTCGTTGAAGGCGGAGCGTGTGGCGGCGAGTCAGACGTTGAAGGGACCAGCGGTGAAGCCGCTTGCGATCGAGCGGGAGGCCTTCATCGAACAAGTACGGCAGGCGTTGTATGCGAGCAAAATTTGTTCGTATGCGCAAGGGTTTGCGCAGATGCGCGCAGCGTCGGAGCACTACGGGTGGGATTTACAGTATGGCGAGATCGCGAAGATATTCCGCGGTGGCTGTATTATACGCGCCCGGTTTTTGCAGAACATTACCGATGCGTACGTGCGAGATGGGGCGTTAAAAAACTTGTTGCTTGATCCGTACTTTCAGGGAGCAGTGGAGAAGTACCAGGAGTCGTGGCGCAATGTAGTCGCGATCGCTGCCCAGCGGGGAATACCGGCACCGGCGTTCGCATCCGCGCTGGCTTACTATGATTCGTATCGGACGGCACGCTTGCCGGCGAACTTGCTGCAGGCGCAACGCGATTATTTCGGGGCGCATACGTTCGAGCGAATTGATATGCCGGGATCATTCCATGTCGAGTGGATGAAATAAAGCGATGTATTGGCTTGCTATCGCTTTCGGCGGTGCAACGGGTACGCTAGTCCGTTGGTGGATTTCTGTTCAACTCATGCATTTTAACTTATTTCCACTTGCTACTCTCTTCGTGAATTTGCTGGGTGCGTTCTTCATCGGACTGGTGTATGGCTTCGCGACCAATGAACAGCGAGGTGGCATTGTATATGCTGGGATCACAACAGGTTTTCTTGGTGCTTTCACCACGATGTCTGCTTTCGGGCTCGAAATGTGGAATCTTATTCTGGACAAGCAGTGGATGACAGCATTCTTATATATTAGCTTAAGCGGTGCGATGGGTCCTTGGTTTGCGCATCTTGGTGTAAAGTTCGGGGAACGTTGGAAAGCGGGTTTGTGATCATGTCGCAATTATCGATTGTAAACATATTTCTGCTTGGCAGTGGCGGTGCAGTTGGTGCAATGTTACGCGCAGCACTTCTTAGAATGAACCGGACAAGATCAAAACTTCCATATATGACCTTAATATTGAACACTGTGGGGTCGTTTGCTCTAGGCGCTTTGTGGGCATGGAGTAGAGATTCATACATTTGGTTGTGGCTTGGCACGGGTGTATTGGGAGGATTCACAACGTATTCCACGTTCACGTTAGAAGTTGAAATCGGGAATAGACAGGCAGAGACAAAACCTTATATGTTATATTATATTTTTGCTACATTGGTATTCAGTATGCTTGCCGCCGGGTTGGGAGCGGTCATCGTGAAGCATGCAATATAAACGTTCTGTCAACGCCAAGAGAGGAGAAATTTACGAAACATGGATGCTATTGTTAAACCGTCCCAGAGGCTTAAAGGTGAAATTCAAGCTTTATCTTCAAAAAATTACACGACACGCTACATGCTCATCGCTGCTTTAGCCGAAGGGAAAAGCACAATTCATTATCCTGCGCATAGTGAAGACAGTGATGCCATGCGACGTTGCCTCAAAGATCTCGGTGCACAACTTATCGAGACAGAAGAAACGATGGAGGTTCAAGGGTTTGGCAAACATCCAAGAAACGTCTCCACTTTGAATGTCGGCAATGCCGGGGCTGTACTTCGGTTTTTGATGTCGGTCGCCTCGTTCTTGCCGGAGGTCACATTCGTTAATACGTACCCTGAGTCGCTGGGTAGAAGGCCTCATGACGACCTCATTCAGGCGTTGACGGCGATGAATGTCCGAATAAATCATAACCAAGGGAAATTGCCCATTACGCTGTACGGTGGAAAGCCTAAGGGTGGATCAATTAAGGTATCAGGAAAAGTATCTTCGCAATACCTCAGTTCACTTTTGTTTTTGACCCCGTTATTGGATGAGGATAGCGAAATTACTGTTCTTGACGATCTGAAATCCAAGATTGTTGTGGGCCAGACGTTGGAAGTGCTACAGGATGCAGGCATTCAGTTCGAAGCCAGTGCAGATCTCATGTATTATCGCGTGCCTGGACGTCAACAATATCGTTCAGGACAATATATTGTGCAGGGTGATTACCCGGGTTCCGCCGCTATTCTTGCCGCTGCAGCTGTGACCTCTTCCGATGTGAAAGTGCACCGTTTGCTTGAAAATAGCAAACAAGGTGAGCGAAAGGCTGTTGATGTGTTTCGAGCTATGGGGGTTCCCTTAACTCATGAGCATGGTGTTGTGCATATTCGCGGTAACCAAGCACTGAAAGCAGTACAGTTTGACGGCGATGATTTTACGGATGCTGTCTTAGCTTGTGTTGCGGCTTCTGTATTTGCTGAAGGCACATCTAGATTCTACAATGTTGAAAACTTGAGATACAAAGAATGCGACCGCATTACAGATTATTTGACGGAGCTAAGAAAAGCAGGTGCTCATGTCGAAGAAACACAAAGTGAAATCATCGTCCACGGTAAACCCCAAGGCATCCGTGGCGGAGCTGTCATTGACGCCCATTATGATCATCGTGTGATCATGGCGCTTACTGTCGTGGGTTTGCGCTCAGAACAAGGTGTTGTTATTAAGGATGCGCATCATGTGGCGAAATCTTACCCGCAATTTTTCGAACACTTGACAGCACTTGGTGCACAAATCCAATTTGAATAATATTAGGGAGGAGTTTGTATGTCATTCGAAAATCCAAGCCGAGAACAAATAAAACACATCCTAGAAAAAGCTCAGACCATAGCGGTTGTAGGATTAACGAATAATCCAGCGAGACCGGCTTATGAAGTTTCTGAGGCAATGCAACACCGGGGTTATCGAATTATTCCTGTCAATCCCTCCGGCGAGATGGTTCTGGGTGAACCCGGATATGCTTCATTGGCAGATATTCCAGAGAAGATCGATATTGTGAATGTTTTTCGTCGAGCCGATCAGACGCCTCCGATCGCTGAAGAAGCGGTGAAGGTTGGCGCAGGCACTTTATGGTTGCAATTGGGTATAGCGAATGAAGAAACGGCTGCAATCGCAACACGTGCCGGATTACATACGATCATGGATCGCTGTATCAAGGTTGAAGATGCGATACTTCGCCCAAACCGGCAAGCAACCAATTAAATCCCAGCACTTTCTGTTCATAATTTGAAACCCCCTTAGACAAAATAAGTTTGGCTTCATTCATGATGTAATGAAGACCTTATGATCTAAGGAGGACACAATCGTGTACAATCAACCGTACCAACCTTCCTTCGGGCAGCCGGTGCAATCACAGTACCGTGGGTTCCAGAAGCAGTTTCAACCGACAGGTTACGTTCAATCATTCTACAATACCCAACAACCGTCGGGCATGATGGCTAACCCGCAAGCACAGAATTATCATATGCAGAACTATGCGGGTTACAGACAAGATCATGATGCATATTTGCGCGAAGACAGCCTAAATCCAAGCTCTTATGCAGCAGGACGCTCGCAAAGTTTTAACACATTCCAACCGGTTCAAAGCCAATTTGGAAGAGTGAACGTGCCAACTAGCCAATATGTGCAAAATACTGGTTTTCAACAACAAATAAACCCAAGTAGCTACCACCTCCCGAATTATGCAGGTGACCGCCAAGATCATGATGCATATCTTCGAGAAGACAGTATGCGCCCCAGTAGTTATGCCGCAAGTCGTGTACAAGGGTCTTATGGGCGATATAGTTCCTTCTAAATATGAATAAGCAAGTGTACGGTGGACCCATGTGTCCGCCGTATTTTTTTGACAAAACCTAACCACACCATATACGATACGGATAGATGGAAGAAGGAGGACCGAACGTGAATTGGATGGGTTATTTGCAGCAGTTCGGGCGATCACTCATGATGCCCATGATTGTGTTGCCTGCCGCGGCCATACTGCTCCGACTCGGTTCATTCGATTGGGGTGGAACAGAAACCAGCGAGTTGTTAACATACGCTGGGATGACGATTTTTTCCTATTTACCGTATATCTTTGCCGTAGGTGTTGCTCTTGGGTTAACAGAAAGTGCAGGTATTGCCGGTTTATCGGCGTTGGTGGGTTACTTTGTCTACGATCAAGTTACGCAATTTTTTATCCCTGAAGGTTTTCAATTGGGCGTTACCAGCGGGATTATCATTGGCATCATTGCTGCTTATTTGCATTTGAAATTTAGAAGTTTGGCTTTGCCTGAATACATTCAATTTTTTGGTGGCGGAAGATTCGTATTATTGATCATCAGTTTCGTATCCGTATTGTTTTCATTTATTGTTGTAAAAGTCGGTACTTATATACAAGCTGGCATGGGTGTACTCAGTGACTTGTTCCTTGGTATGGGCGGTTTTGGCGCGTTCTTGTACGGACTGCTTCACCGGTTACTCGTCCCTTCAGGATTACATCACATTCTAAACAACGTATTTTGGTTCCAGACGGGTACCTACGAGCGACCGACAGGGGAAATCGTGAATGGTGATCTTCCTCGTTATTTTGCCGGCGATCCGACTGCAGGGATTTATATGGCGGGTTTGTACCCCATTATGATGTTTGCGTTGCCAGCGATTGCAATTGCGATCATTCATGAAGCAAGGGAAGATTTAAAACCCAAAGTGAAGGCCACCTTCTTGATCGCTGCATTATCATCATTTCTCACAGGTGTGACGGAACCCATTGAATTTGCCTTCTTATTCGTAGCTCCCTATTTATTCGTAGTGCATGCGATTTTGGCAGCATTTTCAATGCTAATCACGTATTCGCTAGATATTCAACATGGCTTCGCTTTCTCAGCGGGCGCAATAGATTTCATCATAAACTATCATCTGAGCCATAATGGTTGGATGATTATCCCGATTGGACTTGTGTATGGTTTGATTTACTATTTCCTGTTTCGTTGGGCAATTCGAAAATTCCAAATCCCAACGCCAGGCAGGGAAGAAGGTTCCGCTCTCGAGGATTGGGCTGGAGACATTCCCTACCGAGCCCCGCTCATTCTGCAAGCCTTGGGGGGGAAAGGGAATATCATTCAACTAGAAGCTTGCATTACACGTTTACGTATCACCCTTGCGAACGATCGCGAAATGGATACAGGGGCGCTTCGTCATTTAGGCGCCGCAGGTGTGATCAACCTTGGAGGGGGGAATGTTCAGGTGGTATTCGGCACATTCTCTGAACTCATTCGTGAAGAAATGGTGAAAGTCATTCGTCAAGATCCGCAAGTGGTATCGTTTCGTTCTCCCATTACAGGTCGCATGATTCCCCTTGAAGACGTCCCTGATTCTGTTTTTTCCAATAAAGTTGCGGGTGACGGTGTTGCATTCTTACCAGAACGAGGAGAGCTGGTTGCCCCTGTGCCCGGAAAAATCGTCTATCTCTTCCCGACGGGGCATGCACTTGGGTTAGTGACTGATGAAGGTTTAGAAGTTTTACTACATATCGGCATTGATTCCTCTCAAATTTCGCAAAAAACATTCCATGTTCATGTGAAAGAGGGAGAGAACGTTGATGCCGGGCAATTGTTAATCACCTTCGATCTACAAAAGTTGCGTAAGTTTGCGAAATCTTCGGCGATTCCAATGCTTGTCACGAACACAAAACGAGTTAAGGTTTGGAGTTTCGCCCCTTTCAAGACGGTTCGCAAAGGTCAAACTTCTGTTATGTCTGTTACATTGAAGGAGGAATCAACAGATGCTAACTAACCGCACAGTTCGTGGTATTGGGGCTGCTTCAGGGATCGCGATTGCGAAAGCATTCGTATTGCCATTCTGGGAGTGGGACGTTCCTGATAACAAATTAACGGTTACGGACCTTACTGCTGAATTTGAACGTTTGTACGAAGGGATTAAACATTCTAAATCTGAAATCAACTCCATCAAGAAAGAAATCTCGGATCACATCGGAGCGCAAGAGTCTACCATTTTTGATGCGCATTTGGCTATACTCGAAGACCCTGTTTTCATGAATGAGATCCAAGGTATTATTCAACGGCAATACAAAGCTGCCGAAGTGGCAGTGAAGGAAGTTATTGATCATTTTGTGAATATGTTTGATCTGCTCGATGATCAATATATGAAAGAACGAGCATTGGATATTAAGGACGTAGGGAATCGACTTATAAAGCATCTGATTGGTTCGCCGGATGTGAAACTTCCGTTGGATAATAAACCGTTCATTTTGGTTGCAAAAGAGGTATCTCCGTCTCAGTTGGTTCATCTAAATCCCGAACATGTGCAAGGCATCGTCACCATGGCAGGAGGTTATACTTCGCATACAGCCATCATGGCGAGAGCATTAAACATTCCTTTTGTACTGGGTGTTGAAGGGAAGATTCAAGACCCGATCAAAACTGGAGATCTTCTCATTATCGATGGAAGAACGGGCGAAATTATCATTGATCCATCGCAAGAAGAACTGCTCAAATATTTTGAAATTAGAAAAAAAATTCAGCGCAAGAAAGAAGATCTGCGTACCCTTGCCGCTGTGCCAGCAGTTACCCGCGATGGTGCGCGACTTTCACTATTTGCAAATATCGCTTCCCTGAAGGAGCTAGAAACCGCGTTAGAGGAAGGTGCAGAAGGCGTAGGGTTGTTCCGTACGGAATTTCTCTTTATGGATCGTGACACGTATCCCGATGAAGAAGAACAATATGAAATTTATCGGCATGCGGCTGAACTTCTGCAAGGCAAGCCATTAACGATTCGCACACTCGATGTAGGTGGCGATAAATTTCTAGACTATATGGACCTTCCGCAGGAAGTGAATCCCGTGCTTGGGTTTCGTTCTATCCGAATTTCATTGGCACAGAACGGTCCATTCCTCTCACAACTTCGGGCCATTCTGCGTGCAAGCGCAACCGGTAACGTGCGAGTCATGTTCCCAATGATTGCATCGATTGAACAGCTTCAGCAAATTAAACAACTGCTTGCACAAGCCAAACAAGAATTAAACCTGGCAGGCATTCCATACGATGATGATTTGCCTATTGGCATGATGATCGAAGTGCCAGCTGCTGCAATTATCGCAGATATTTTTGCACAGGAAGTTGATTTCTTCAGTATTGGAACGAATGATTTGACACAATACGTACTTGCTGCTGATCGGATGAATGAACATGTCGCACAATTGTATGATCCGTATCATCCCGCGGTCATTCGGCTTATTCGTCAGGTCGTTGAAGCTGCGAAACAATCAAAAATTCAAGTTAGTGTATGCGGAGAACTGGCGGGTGATCCGTTGGCTTTGCCCTTGTGGCTTGGTCTGGGAGTTACCGAATTAAGTATGGCAGGCGCATTGATGTTGCAAGTAAAACATGAAATTCTAAGATGTTCCCGGACCCATGCAATGCGTTTCACTGAAACTATGAACACATTGCGTTCAAGCACGGCATTAAAAACCAAGCTTGAACGCTTCATACAAGAAAACATCGATCTTTAATTGAATGGAGGCATTGCAATGCGTTTAATCGGTAAGAAAGTGATTGCTTTGGTGGATGAAGACTTTGAAGATTTGGAATTGTGGTACCCCGTGTACCGTTTGAAAGAAGAAGGTGTTGAGGTGGTTTTGGTAGGAGCTGAACAAGGCAAAACCTACGTAGGTAAGTATGGGGTGCCTGCGAAAAGTGAATTTGCATTCACTCAAATCCAAGCAGATGCATTCGATGGGATTCTAGTTCCTGGCGGCTGGGCTCCTGATAAGCTGCGTCGCTACCCGGAAGTATTGGAATTGGTTAGAAGGATGGATGTGTTGCAACGTCCCATTGGTCAAATTTGTCATGCTGGATGGGTGTTAATATCTGCAAAGATTTTACAAGGACGACATGTCACATCGACTCCAGGTATTCGGGATGATATGGAGAATGCTGGTGGAATTTGGCATGATCAGGCTGTTGTGATCGATGGACACCTTGTTTCCAGTCGTCGTCCACCTGATTTGCCTTATTACGCGAAAGCCTTTTGTGATCTGCTATAAACTTCTAACTTTCATAGAGCAGGAGTTTAACAGGTCTGAGTCGAATTACCTTCCCCAAGCGCTCAAATTTAGGCGCCGTTCTGCTCGTGGGGGGGCTTACATTGCATAAACAATGCGCGTGTGGAGAGTTTATGGTGATTCGCCTAGGGACCGTTATTTATTCTAAGAAAGTTACCGTAGAGAATGTTCCGATCATGCTCTGTGAAGAATGTGACCGCAGTGAAGTGCTTCCGAATGTGAAGCCAGAGCTACGCGATTTACTTCACAATTTAGGCGACAATCCTCAGAAGCAACAAATTTTTTTTCATGAGTCGAATGAACTCGCTCTTCTGCTACACGAGGCGTTGTTGACAAAGAAGGATGATCTATCTATAGAATCGATTGCACGTGATCGTGTCAATCAGTTGTTAGATCTCTTGTTATTAGCGCAATCGTTGCAAGATACTACATGGATCCAAGAACTACGTCATCGTTTGTCGCAAATTTCTCAAGAAAGATGGGTTGATCTTGATTTACCTTGATTCATCGATGTAAATTTTGTATAGTTAATTAATCTATAACTCCATTTGCTTGTACATATTTGAAACGAAACCAAACTTTTTTCATTGGAGAGTGTGCTTGTGACGGTAACCATTTATGATGTGGCCAGGGAAGCGAATGTATCGATGGCTACTGTCTCTCGTGTTGTCAATAACAATCCGAACGTGAAACCACAAACACGAAAGAAAGTGTTCGAAGCGATCGAACGATTGGGTTATCGACCGAACGCTGTAGCTCGAGGTCTTGCTAGCAAGAAGACAACCACAGTCGGTGTTGTGATCCCGGACATCTCCAATACGATGTATTCTGAAGTCGTTCGTGGGATTGAAGATATTGCAAACATGTATCATTATAATATCATCTTAAGCAACTCCGATAAGAAGAAGGAAAAAGAACTGCGTGTCATTAACACCTTGCTTGAAAAACAAGTTGACGGTATTTTGTTTATCGGCAGTGTTGTGACGAACGAACACTTGGAGGCGTTCCGCAATTCGGTTCCGATTGTATTGTGTGCAACAACAGATTCCAATCAGTTGATGCCTTCGGTTGATATACATCATGAAGAAGCGGCTTTTGATGCGGTCAAACAATTGATTGATCACGGGCATCGTAAGATCGGGATGATTGGTGTAAGTTTACAGGATCCATCCCATGGGTTTGCGAGATTTCAAGGGTATAAACGGGCATTGGATCAATCTGGCATACCGTTCCGTGATGATTATGTCCGGGTTGGACACAATCGCTACGAATCAGGAATCGAAATGATGCAATATTTTTTGCAGTTATCGGATCAACCAACAGCCATTTTTTCAGCTTCTGACGAGATGGCGATCGGCGCAATTCATGCAATACAAGACCACGGTTTACGAGTACCGGAACAGATCTCGGTCATGTCAATCGATAATTTGCGAATGTCAGAGATGGTGAGGCCGCAATTGTCCACAGTAGCTCAACCCATGTATGATATTGGTGCGGTATCGATGCGACTGCTAACAAAATTAATGAAGAAGGAAGCTGTACCCAATCCTAATGTTGTTTTACCGCATGAAATCATGTTAAGAAAGTCCGTGGCTCACTTTGGATGAGCCTTATTTTTTTGTTGGGGGCGTTTGATGTGTTAGTCAATAAAATAGGTTTAATGGGCGCGATGACTGAAGAGATCGCTTTGTTTTCTCAATACATATCACAGACAACAACGGAAGAACTGGCAGGCATCACATTCGTGCTTGGTGCATGGGAAGAGATTCCGATTGTGCTTTGTAAATCCGGGGTTGGGAAGGTGAATGCTGCAACATGCGCGCAATTGTTGATTCAAAAATATGATGTAGATTGCATTCTTTTTACCGGTGTTGCCGGTGCAGTGAATCCTGTTTTAGAGATCGGGGATGTGGTCATCTCGACAGATTGTATGCACCATGACATGGACGTTACTGCACTTGGATTCGGGAAGGGGATTATTCCGTTCGCATCACAATCCATTTTTCCGGCCAATCCTGCTCTGGTTGAGGCAGCTTTCCAAGCGGGTGAACAATTGTATCCTGGGAAAATCAGAAGAGGTCGTGTGTTATCTGGTGATCAATTCATAGCCAACCGTAACAAAGTGCGTGAATTACAACAAAATTTTCAAGGTGATTGTGTAGAGATGGAGGGAGCCGCTGTAGGGCAAGTGTGCCACATGAATCAAGTGCCATTCGTGATTTTACGATCCATGTCTGACAAGGCTGATGGATCTGCACACATGAACTTCACCGAATTTACACAACTTGCCTCTGAGCGTTCTGCTGCACTAGTTCAGAAATTGATCCTAAGGCTTAAATAAAATGGACGTAGATGGTTTTGAAACCCCCGCTTTATTCTCTGCTGATACGCGATACCAGCCTTCGAGTGCAACGGAGATATAAGTGAATTGTCCACTTGTTGTCGATCCGATTCGTTTATAGGGTCCTTCTTGTGTTTGGCTAAAATAAACATGATACGCGGTAATGTTCTGGTTTTGAGGGTTCATTATCCAAGTAAATTCTATGCCTAAATCCGTTCCTTTGGCAACCAATTGGGTTGGTGGCGTGGGAAGGGTTGCTGCGATGCTGGTTGTTGGTTTTTGCTCAACGTCGGTTTTGGGAAGGTCATCCGTATTTTTCGCTGAAGTTGTGACACCATTCGTGTATACCGATTGGCTTGGTGATGATGTACGACCTGCGATGTCGACAGCAACGACATAATATCCATAAGAACGATTACTCGCTATTTCATCCGTAAAGAAGAGAGAATCGCCCGCAAGAACTTTCTTCCTCTCAACCGGTTGGAAAGGGCCGCCTTCGGTCGAACGAAATAACCGGTAACCTGCAACATCAGAGTCTAAGCTAGACGAAAACATAATCTTTACTGTTTTTTCACCTTTGACAAGTGTGATTTTGGGCGGAGCCAACGGATCTCGTCCGTCTTCCACACGCGGGTCGACTTCAGTTGGGTAATCTGCATAACCGTCCGTAGGCACAAAACTTTTGATTTCTTTCAATTTTTCTGGATCCAGCTGTTTTTTCGCTTCATCTATGCGTTTCATAAGATCAGCAATCGGCTCTGTTCGCTTCACAACGCGCTTGTTGCGAATCATGTCTCTAGGTGTTTGTGCTTGTGGTAAGTACGTCCTCCCATTCACTATGACCAGATCCATCGTTTTTAGCGAATCATCTTGTTTTGTGGGCAAATAGAGTCGATTAAACACATCTGTAACAACCAGTTTTTCTCGCAAGGCAAGATCACTGGGCAGCAAACCGGATACGGTAGAAACGGTCTTGGATACGATTCCGCTCGGCTGCTCAAAAGCAGGTGTAATGAACATGTTTGGTTTTGTTTTAACCAATTCATTCATGACATCTGCCCATACGCGCTTCGCTCGATTCGGCTCAAGCAGTTTTGAAGGTTGCCCATATCCAATCCAGACTCCTAAGGTGACATCAGGGGAATATCCTACAAACCAAAAATCAAAATTTTCTGAGGTGGTTCCTGTTTTTCCGGCAATGGGAACTTTCTGTTTGTACTTAAACCGGCGTTCGACTTCGGCTGCAGTTCCTTCCGTAATCACCGTACGGAGCATATCAGTCATGAGATAGGCTGTTTGTTCTGAGAACACTTGTTTGGCGGCTGACTTGTGTTGATAAATGATTTTATCGTTGAGGTCTGTTATTTTATGAATGAAGTATGCATCTTGATACACACCTTGATTGGCAATCGTTGCGTACGCATTCGTCAGTTCTTCAACCGAAACCCCGTATTCTAACCCGCCAATAACACCTGTTCGCGCTGAATTATCATCGCTGGTGAGCGATGTAATTCCTATACTTTTAGCAAACTCCCATGCTTTGGGAATCGTAACAACATCCAAAAATAACTTCAAGGCAGGGATATTCCAAGACTGATTCAAAGCTTGACGCGCAGTCATCAAGCCATGATATTGACCGTCCCAATTGCGCGGAATGTGAACGCCTTTGCCTCCGTCTGGCAAAATCATCGGCACATCATCGACGATGCTTGCAGGCTGAATGACACCACTCTCTAATGCAGGTAAATAAGCTGCAATGGGTTTCATGGCTGAACCCGGTTGTCTGCGCATTTGCGTGGCATGATTGAGTTGTTCCACATAGAAGTCGCGACCTTCAATCATCCCGAGTATTTCACTTGTTTTGTTGTCAATAAGAATTCCTCCGACTTGCTCTACACCTTTCTTCTCATGGTCCTTCGTGAACATCTTTGGATTATCAGTTATCCGGTGCATCGCATCGTAAGCAGTTTTGTCAATCGTTGTATAAATCTTGTAACCGCCCCGGAGAAGCAATTCTCTTGCATCTTTCAGCGCTTCTTCATATTCGTCTGTTTGCATTGCTTGTTCGGATAATGTAGGGTTCTTCAAACGAAGAAGCAACTCTGCTGCTTTCCTCTCAGCCTCAAGCATAAGATGTGGATATGTTGTATATGCCTTCAATTGGGATTTGGCAAAACTTTCCTTTAAATCGAAGGCCATCGCTTCTTCGTACTCTTGCTTCGTAACACTGTCAACCTTCAGCATACGCAATAAGACAAGCTCCTGTCGTTCTTTGGCCAGTTGGAATCCTTCAGGGTCAAACTCTCCTTTGCCTGTGAATGCAGAAAAACGTGAAGGCTGTTGAGGCAATCCGGCTAAATAGGCGATTTGAGCAAGGTTCAGTTCATTCAATTCCTTGTTAAAAATACCGCGTGCGGCCATCTTGATACCATAAATGTTGTATCCAGCTGAGCTATTCCCGAATGGGATTTTATTCAAATAAGCGGCTAATATTTCTTGTTTCGTCATATATCGTTCAAGTCGTAAGGATAAGAAAATTTCTTTCACTTTGCGGCTGTCCGTTTTTTCCAAACTTAAGAACACACGGCGGGCAACCTGCTGTGTAATCGTACTTCCCCCGGTTTGTACATCCTGATTAAAAACTCTCTCGCTCATCGCTCTCGCTAAGCTAGAGATGTCAATGCCAATATGGTTATAAAAACCAGCATCTTCAGTGGCTAATACGGCTTTTTCCATCAGTGGTGGGATATCGGCATATTTAATTAAACGACGGTCTTCTTCAGTCCTTAGTTGTCCGACGACACTTTCATCCCGGAAATAAACATAACCTGTTTCCGAGTTTTGTTGCATTTCCTTTAGGATTGTTTCTCGACTTCGCACTTCTTCATCTTTCACGAGCGCGGACACATAACCAAGTGCGATGCCGCCAGTTGTCACGAACCCGATGAACCCAATAAGCAAACTCCATTTCAGAACGCCACGAATATTTTTCATCTTGTTACCTCCTCAATTACAGCCTCCATTATATCACATAAGATCTTGTGAGGTCACGGAGGGCTTGGCATGAGTGGGTTAGAATGCGGGTTGACTGTATATAAGGGGTATGCTATAAATTGGATGATTACAAAGGAGATGACGAACAGACCAGTGAACATAACCTATGAATTAACGAAGGAACAAGAACATGAAGTGAGCCGTCAGTTGCAGTTGCTTCGCCGAGGTACAGCCGAAATTGTGCCAGAGGAGGAACTTCGACATAAAATATCCAAATCTGTTGTGTCAGGCAATCCATTGATCATCAAGCTTGGACTCGATCCGACGGCACCGGACATTCATGTCGGCCATACTGTCGTTCTTCAGAAGTTGCGGCAATTTCAATTGTTGGGTCATCGAATCAAACTATTGATTGGTGATTTTACAGGTCGTATAGGTGACCCTACAGGGAAATCAGAGACACGCAAACAACTATCGCAGGAAGATGTTGAACGGAATGCAACGACATATAAACAACAAATCGGCAAGATTTTGGACTTGCAAAAAACAGAAATCGTCTACAATTCAACATGGCTTGCACCGATGACATTCGCTGATGTTATTACGTTATCAGCGAAATACACTGTGGCACGCATGATTGAACGAGAGGATTTTTCCAAACGGTTTGGGAGTGGATTGCCGATCTCGGTTCATGAGTTTTTTTACCCTCTCATGCAAGGTTATGATTCGGTAGCACTCGATGCGGATGTTGAATTGGGTGGAACAGACCAAAAATTTAATCTACTGATGGGCAGAACACTCCAGAAAGAATATGGTAAGGAACCTCAAGTTGCAATCATGATGCCGCTTCTCGAAGGGTTGGACGGCAAGCAGAAGATGAGTAAAAGCCTAGGGAATTACATTGGAATCCACGAACCGCCTAAAGAAATTTATGGCAAAGCGATGAGTGTTCCTGATGAACTGATGATTAAATATTTTGAACTTGTAACAGATTTTTCTGACGAGGAACTCCACACCTTAAAACATGGAATTTCCAATGGTGAAATGCATCCACGTGATGCCAAGATGAAACTTGCATTTGCACTCGTGCGCATGTTTTGTGGAGAGAAAGCTGCACAGGAAGCGGAGCAACATTTTGTCACTGTTTTTCAACAAGGGAGTTTACCGAATGAAATCGAGGAATATACAATACCTTCTGATCAATTAGAACAAGGTAAAATTCGTATTGGGAAATTACTTGTTCTAAGTGGATTGCAATCATCTGGAGCTGAAGCGAAGCGTTCCTTGCAAGGCGGCGGTGTCAAAGTGAACGAACAGAAGGTGACAGACACAAATCTATCTATTGAAATTCATAATGGGGACATTGTACAGGTGGGTAAACGGAAATTTGTTCGATTAAAAATTGATGGGTAGCTATCTTATACATAATTAGAAAACCGGCTCGTGAGTTTGGTCTCACGGCCGGTTTTCTTGAATTAACGACTATAAAATTCAACGATCTGTTTCTCGTCAATTTCTTGAGGCAATTCAGAACGCTCTGGGAGTCGGATATACTTTCCTTCTTGCATTGCGTCATTGTAGTCAATGTAACTAGGTAAGAAATTACGATTTGCAATCGCTTCTTTCACTGAGCTAAGGTTACGACTGCGCTCACGCAAGCCTATAACATCCCCTTGTGAAACAAGATAGGACGCAACGTCAATTTTCTTCCCATTCACCGTGATGTGGCCATGCGATACCAATTGTCTAGCACCGGCACGGGAATTTGCAAATCCTAGACGGTATACGAGGTTATCCAATCGGCTCTCAAGTAATACCATGAAATTTTCCCCTGTGATTCCTTGCATCTTAGAGGCTTTGTTAAACAGATTGGCAAATTGCTTCTCGCCTAAGCCATACATGAGGCGAAGTTTCTGCTTTTCGATTAACTGCATCCCATAACCGCTTACTTTGCGTCGTTGACCGGGTCCATGTTGTCCAGGAGGGAACGGACGCTTCAATTCTTTTCCAGAGCCGCCTAGAGCTATGCCTAGTCTACGGCTTAGTTTATATTTCGGTCCAGTATATCGTGCCATGCAACGGATACTCCTTTGTCCATTGAGATAGTAAACAAAATTGTGGAACTGATTTAAGCCAACAGTCCGGTGTGGGACAATTCTGTGCCTGTCCGCATCATTCATTCCCACGAGCAAGTTCAGCCGCTGGCCCGTTCGATCGGTTCAGGAAGGGTGATCACAGAAAAACTTATCATTCATGACAAGAGTCCAAACATAGCACCCGATGTAAAATTTTACTTGAAAGAGCAAGCAGATGTCAAGATAAACATTCTCATGTTAATATAAACATAGAAAAAAGGAAAGACTATGCGCCGAATAAGGCATTCGTTAGGAGGATGGCCCATGAAAGATCCTAGAATCGAGAAGTTTGCAAAAATGATTGTGAATTACTCCACAAAAGTAAAAACTGGTGAACGTGTGCTCATTGAAATGATCGGACCGGAAAGAGAACTCCTGAAATCGATCATTAAAGAGGTGCATCTCGCAGGAGGTTACCCGTTCGTACAATTAACGGACCGTGCTGTGCAGCGTGTCATGCTGCAATCGATGACGCAAGAAAATCTAGAGTTATGGCGTGATTGGGATTTGGCTCGGATGAAATCAATGGATGTGTATATTGCGATTCGTTCCGGTGAGAATGCGAGTGAACTGTCCGGACTTCAAGACGATCAATTGAGCTTGTATGAGAAAATCTACTACAAACCCGTTCATCTGGATCAAAGAGTACGCCATACCCGTTGGGTCGTTATGCGCTACCCGAGTCCTGCTATGGCACAACTCGCAGGGATGAACACGGATGCATTCGAAGATTTTTATTTTAATGTTTGTACGCTTGATTATCAGAAAATGTCAGAGGCAATGAATCCGTTGTCCGAACTGATGCGTTCCACCGATCGGGTGAGGCTTGTGGCACCAGGAACGGATGTAACGTTCTCCATTAAAGGAATTCCGAATGTCAAATGTGTTGGCGGCAGCAATTTGCCGGACGGCGAGTTATTCACGGCACCTGTCCGCGATTCTGTCAATGGAACGATTCAGTTCAACACACCTAGCGTTTATTCCGGCATCACGTTTGAAAACATTCGCTTTCGTTTCGAACGAGGAAAAATCGTAGAAGCCACCAGCAACGACACAGCTCGGCTCAACAAAATTCTTGATAATGACGAAGGCGCACGGTATATCGGTGAGTTTAGCATTGGATTTAATCCGTATATTCAACATCCGATGAAAGACACGCTTTTTGATGAAAAGATAGATGGCAGCTTACATTTCACACCTGGTCAAGCTTATGAAGATGCGGATAACGGCAATCGGTCCTCGATTCATTGGGATCTTGTACTCATTCAGAGGCCTGAATATGGCGGTGGTGAAATATGGTTCGATGACCGACTGATCCGCAAAGATGGTCGCTTCGTTATCCCCGAATTGGAAGGTTTGAATCCTGAAAATTTAAAATAAAGATTGATTCCTTACTTTACCTCAAGTATGATGTGGATAGAACGATTGTTCTAACCCTTAATGCGGAGGCGATCCCGTTGACAAACAAAAACATGGCCATTGTAGATATTTCTCAAACAGCTGGAAAATTTAGTTCTTCTATCGTTTTACAAGTTGACAATAAGTATATTGATGTAAAGAGTATTCTCGGCTTATTCACAACACTTGTATCAGAGTGGAATTATGAACTACATGTGCACGGCCCAGACGAGGCGGAAGCGAAGGCTGCAATGATCGAAGTGTTTGCGAAACATGGTTTGAATATAAAGGTTTAACAACAATATTGTGTGTCATCATAAAGCCGTTCAAGCAGAATGCTTGAACGGCTTTATCAATGAAACAAAGGAATAGTTGCATTTTACTTAACTTGTTTGTTGCGCCATTTTGGTCTAATATGAACATAAGATCGGATCGTACGTAGGAGGAGCTTGTTATGTCTTCATCGGAATTGTTCATGCATTTGTCACAGAAGGCGTTTGACTTACTGCGTGAAGATGCGAAAAAAATAGAGACATTAATTCAGGTTCAGATGGAAAATTTAGCCACCCGTCAATGTCCTGTTTATGAGGAAGTATTGGACACCCAGATGTATGGACTGTCTAGGGAAATCGATTTTGCCGTTCGTGCGGGTCTTATTCAAGAAGCGGATGGAAAAAAGCTGCTGATTGAACTTGAGCGAAATTTTTCAGCGTTGTACGAAGCACTCGCAAACAACTCACTTAGCGATCGATAATCTTGGGAGGAGTGATATTGAATGATTGAAAGTAATGGGACGATTCGAATTTCAGATGACGTTGTTGCTACAATTGCAGGGGTAGCTGCACAAGATACAGCGGGAATTGCGGGCATGTCTGGCGGTATTTCTGAAGGTTGGGCGAAACGGTTAAGTGGGAAGAATGCACAGAAGGGTGTTACAGTTGAGGTAGGCGAACTTGAAACGGCTATCGACCTTAGGGTTATCGTCAACTATGGAGTAGCAATTCATGATGTATGCAGACAATTGCAAGAGCGTGTGAAAGAGTCGGTACAATCAATGACAGGATTGCATGTTGTCGAAGTCAATGTGAAGGTTGAGGGTGTTCAAATTCAAGATGAAGACGCAGAGGAGCCGCTCTTGCGCGTGAAATAAGATGATTGTATAGATTGAAGGTTGGTCCATCCGTCTATCGACGACGAATGAATCAACCTTTTTTAGTTATCGGAGTTATCATACAACGCTTCATGTGCAATTGAATTGTTTTCTCTAGATATGTTTAATAATATGCCCATACTCATCATGCTGACGAGCAATGAAGAACCGCCGGATGATATGAAAGGAAGTGTAATGCCTGTCATAGGAATGGCGCGAGCTACACCGCCGATATTGATAAACGCTTGAATACCGATCATGCCGACGATGCCGATGCCGAGCAATGTGCCAAAGGGATCCCGGCAACGCAAAGCAATCTGAATTCCCCGCCAGAGGAAAACAATAAGGAACACGATAAAAAGGGTCACGCCTAGAAACCCGAATTCTTCCCCAATAATGGCAAAAATAAAATCGTTCTGCGCCTCAGGCAAATAAAAAAGCTTCTGAATGCTCTGTCCAAAACCAGCACCGGTCAAACCGCCATGGCCGAAAGCAAGTTCGGCTTGAACATGTTGCCAACACCAGCCTTGCGGATCATGCCATGGATCCAAATAACAACTAATCCGTTTGAGTTGGTACTCATCCTGAAGGTTCATATTGGAGAGAAGACTCCCTCCCCACAACAGGGCTGCGGCGACCACGACTACGCTGACTCCCATAATGATGTGTTGCATTTTGGCGCCACCCACGACAATCAAAAACGATGCGCTTAACAAAAATACGATTGTCGATCCAAAGTCCGGTTGCATCAGGATGAGTGTCGCGACAACCCCAACAACCAATATGATGGGCAGAAGCCCGGTACGCAACAGGCTCATTTTTTCACCTTTGCGCATGATGAGTGATGCAAGGTACATGACGATAGCAAGTTTTGCGAATTCAGAGGGTTGAATTGAGAAAAAACCTAGGTCGATCCAACTTCGTGGTTGACCTGCGGTTGGGATCGTAAGCACATAAACTAGCAATCCAACAACGATCAAGAAAAAGGGAAGATACGCTTTTTTCCAAATCTTATAGGGCATGTTCATCAGCGCAAACATGAGCACAGCGCCAATGCCTGCTGCGGCGATTTGTTTTTTGGTGAAGAACATGGCGTCGCCGTATTCATAAGCTGCTTCTGCGGAGCTCGCGCTAAACACCATGACAATGCCAAAACCAACTAACATAAACGTCATGAGTAATAGGAGAAAGTCAGGTGTTCCTCTGCGTGACATACGTCCATATCTCCGTTAGGCAAGAAGAAGTTGCTTTAATGCCGCAAGTTTCTGTTTTGCGCTTTGTACGATATTCTCAGGAACTGGAGATCCGTAATCGAGCCCATGTGGGAATGTAGCCCGTCCTAAATAGACATCTTCCAACACAAGCACCGCTTCCGGGTTTTCGAGTTTACCTTCCACGGTTCTGGCATTTACTCGTAAAAAATAATCTGCATTGTTCGTTTTGTCTTCAAACTTGATGTCGTACGTTGCACGGTAATACTCCCATTGCCAACGCACAAATCCAAGTTTTTGTGAGCAAGTGTCAAGATCCGCCAATTCTGATTGAAGGCCATTCAATCCACTATCTTCAATAATCAAGTTGCATTCCTCCTGTTACGGTTTTGCATCGCGTGAAGTACAACCTCATGATATTATGAATACATAGAAGACGCAACCACATTCACTCAAATGATCGTTACAATTCTGTTAATATACAGTTCAGGGGGGATTGTTTTGATTGACACCGCGTTTTACGAGTCGCTGATCTCGAAAGTGATCGCATGGCGGCGACACCTGCATCGATACCCGGAACTCTCATACCATGAAAAGACCACATCCCAATTTGTAAAGGATCATCTGGAACCGCTCGGTTGGCATCTGCGCACAGGCATTGGCGGTCACGGTGTCATTGCCGATCTTGAGGGACACGCCCCTGGCAAAAGAATTTGCTTGCGTGCCGACATGGATGCTTTACCTATTCAAGACCTAAAACAAGTGGAGTATGCATCGCAAATACCGGGCGTCATGCATGCTTGCGGACATGATGGGCATACGGCTGTTTTGATGGGTGTCGCAGAACTTCTCACACATTCGAAAGAGTATTGGAGCGGATCAGTAAGGCTCATATTTCAGCCGGCTGAAGAAGTGCCGCCAGGAGGTGCGATGGCCATGATTCAAGAAGGCGCTCTGGAGGGCGTCGATGAAATTTATGGGATTCATCTGTGGTCACCATTCCCCGCTGGTCTTGTGTGTACAACACCAGGTCCCATGATGGCCGCGGCAGACGAGTTCACAGCGACCATTCGTGGCAGAGGGGGGCATGGCGGACTCCCGCATGAGTCCGTTGACAGCGTTGTGGTCGGCGCTCATGCTGTGGTGAATCTTCAATCGGTGGTAAGCCGAAATTTCAATCCCATAGAGCCAGGCGTCATATCGATCGGATCATTCCATGCAGGAACGACGTTCAATGTCATTGCGGCGGATTGCAAATTACAGGGGACCGTTCGCACGATGTCATCCCAAATCAGATCTTTAGCGAAACAACGAATTGAGGAAGTTTTGTCCTCGACCTGCGCAATGTTTGAAGCGCAGTATGAGCTTGATTATATTCTAAGCTATCCTCCGTTGATCAACGACCCCCTGCGAACAGAGCACGTATTGCACGTGGCTCGTTCACTATTCGGTGAATCGCAAGTAGAGGTCTGTTCGCCCGTCATGGCTGCGGAAGATTTCGCCTATTATTTAGAACGCGTGCCCGGTTGCTTTATATTTGTTGGGGCCAGCCTTCATCCGGGGTCGACTCCACACCACCATCCGATGTTCGACATTGATGAGTCGGCATTGGAAACAAGCGTAAGATTGCTGTTCAAGCTAGCTGCACGAATATGAATGATTTACCCTCCGTCGGGAAATTCTACTAAGGAAAGGAGGGATAACTCAATATGGTAAAACAACTGACAGTACAAGAAATTATGGAGACGGAACTCGTGACGGTCACACAGCAAGATAACATTTATGAAGTGGCAGTCCGAATGAAACAACATGACATTGGTTTTATTCCTGTCGTTGAGGGTAAACGACTGGTGGGTGTTGTTACAGACCGGGATTTAGTGATTCGTGGATATGCACAGAAGCACTCTGGATCTACAGCTGTAAAGGAAGTCATTAGTGATCAACAGCTAGTCACCGTTTCGCCACAGACGAGTGCGGATGAAGCAGCCCGAATGATGGCATCACAGCAAATTCGTCGTCTTCCAGTCGTTCAAAACAACGAACTCGTAGGCATCGTCGCGATTGGAGATTTGGCGGTTCGCGCGAATACGGAGGAAGAAGCTGGTCAGGCATTAAGCGATATCTCGGAGAAACACAAAACATCAACCCGTGGTTAAGCTTTATATCAAGTTCCGTTTTCCTTAGGGGAAACGGATTTTTTCAATAGAAGAATGAAGATAAGGGGGAATGCGGCGTTGTTGGACAAACCTTTAATCGTGCAGAAAGATTGTACGTTGTTACTTGATTTGGATCACCCGAATGCAACGGATGTGCGTGAAGCGATTATTGGATTTTCCGATCTATGGAAAAGTCCTGAAGGCTTACATACCTTTAGAATCACCCCCTTATCTTTATGGAATGCAGCATCTACAGGGATGTCCGCGCAAACCGTGTGCCAAACCTTACATCAACATGCAAAATATGGTGTTCCATCGAAGGTTATTCAAGAAATTTGTCTATATATGCACCGCTATGGTCAATTGCGAATGGAACGAGATGGCAATCAACTTGTACTTCGAACAACCGAGCCGTCTGTTAATTCCTATTTACAGGGGTTGGATTCATTACGTACATTCTGGGTTCAGTACGAACAAGAATATTCCGCTGATCATGCATTGCACATTCGATGGATTCATCGCGGCCTCGTAAAACAAGAGTTAATGCGTTTGGGTTATCCAGTGATCGATTTGGCAGGATATGAGGATGGGGAAGTCGTCTCCATGCAATTGCTGACCCATTCTAAATCCAAGGGTACCCCATTTTCACTGCGAGATTATCAAGAAGAGGCCGTGCGCGCTTTCCTGCTTGGCGGGTCAGCAACGGGCGGCAGTGGTGTTGTGGTGTTGCCTTGTGGTGCAGGAAAAACAATGGTGGGTATCGGTGCGATGGTGAGTTTGGGTAGGGCAACACTCATCCTGACGACGAACACGACTTCAGTCAAACAATGGAAACGGGAGATTCTAGATAAAACCGATTTGCTAGAGGAAGACATTGGGGAATACGGACAAGCTGCAAAGCATGTCAAGCAAATTACGATTGCAACGTATCATATGTTAACGCACCGTGCTTCAAAAGAAGAGGAATTTATACATATTCGAATTTTTCGTCAAAGGCAGTGGGGTCTTATTATTTATGATGAGGTTCATTTGCTTCCAGCACCCGTGTTTCGCGCAACAGCCGAAATTCAAGCAACACGACGTTTAGGTCTCACAGCCACATTAGTCAGGGAAGATGGTTGTGAGCATGATGTATTTTCACTCGTAGGGCCTAAGCGTCTTGAAATACCTTGGAAAAGGTTGGAACAACAAGGTTGGATTGCCAAGGTGCATTGCACGGAACTTCGTATACCGATGCCGGATGCGGTAAGAAAACAATATCGCAATGCTACGGCGAAGGATAGACATCGGATCGCAGGAGAAAACCCGATGAAAGCAGATGCCATCTTGCATGTATTGAACAAGCATCAAGGGATGGCTATCCTGATCATTGGCCAATATTTGGATCAACTTCAACAAGTGGCACGTATACTAGATATCCCCATGATTACAGGCGAGACACGTACGCAGGAGCGCGAACGATTGTATTCAGCCTTTAATCGCGGGGAAATCCGCATTCTGATTGTATCCAAAGTTGCAAATTTTGCAGTAGATTTACCAGATGCAGCGGTTGCTGTACAAATATCCGGAAGTTTTGGGTCTCGGCAAGAGGAGGCGCAACGACTTGGCAGGGTGCTCCGGCCAAAACGATTGCACAATGAGGCATACTTTTATTCCCTCGTCTCGGAAGACTCCAAAGAGCAAGAATATGCATTAAAGCGGCAATTATTTCTTGTGGAACAAGGGTATCGCTATCATTTGTATAAATATGATGATTGGATGAAAGCCAGTATTGATGAGGGTGAAACGAATGGATGAACAATTAACCGGGATCGAACGCTCTATTTTGCAGAAAATCATCATTCGTTTTGGACAAGATCCCTTTACTTCGGAAGCTTTGGAAGCGGCTTTCCCAACCGTAATGACCGGACATGAGATAGAACGCGGTATTATACTCTTAAGGAATCGCAAGCTGATCGAGACCCGAAAAAAAGCATGGGGTGAAATATTTCATTTGCTAGCATATGGACAATTTGTCAAGTTGCAGCACTATTTCTTTGGGCCCCAACTGTTGGAGTGCATCATACCTGAACAATGCGTTACACCGATCATTGATCGAAGAAGAGGGTTCCCTAAACTTCTATTTTTTTTCTTGGCTGTTGCTACATATCCCGGATTGACATTGTCGCAAAAAGGCGGTTTTCATAAAAAAGATGTGGTGAAATTGGAACGCCGGTTGGACGTATCTGATTCCGATGTGGATGGTTTACAGATGCAATATTTGCACCAGGATAAGATGAATAGACCTGTAGCAATTATATTTGATGCAGCATTGCGCCTCGGGTTGGTTCGACAAGGATTTCAACGTTTGGATGTGTTACAAGACAATGTTAAAAGTTGGTTACAGCAATCCGAAGCGCGAATGATGGATCGGTTATTTACCCTCTGGGTAGATACATATTCGCCTAGTGATGTGTTTTTACAACATGTAGGGGCAGTTCTTACAAATTTACCTCCGTCTCAATGGCTCTCTATCCGTAAACTCGTTCAAGTTTTGTCTGATGCAGGGGTTATTCGTTCACAACAAAGCGAATCGGATACGTTACGAGCAGTCATCGATTACTGGGTACGTCCGATGATCGCTTTCGGATTTTTTGAGACAGGAACATGTGAAGTTACAAACCAAATGGAAGCGTCGGAGGAACTTGTCATTCGTCGAACCGATTATGGGTTTGATCAAGAGGACAGTCCATCATGGATGATTCAACCTAATTTTGAGGTGCTTGTCCCTCCATCGATGCCTTACACTGCGCGCTGGTTACTGGAATCTTGTGCACAATTTGTAACTGGCGATACGATAGATACATATCTGATTACAAGGAAAGATTGGGAGCGCGCATTAGAGAACGGACAGGACTGCGAACGATTGATCGATGATTTACAACAATATAACGAAACATCGGTTCCAGAATCAATTGCTTGGGTGCTCAGAGAATGGTCAGATCATCACGGTTCTATAACAATTGAAGAGGTTACTTTGATTCGATGCAAAAACGTTTTATTGGCAACACAATTACGCGTAGATTCTCAGTTCGCACAGTTTGCTCCGCAAGAGATGGGCCCGTGCGATTTTATCATTCCCAAACAACAACTACATGCAGCTACAGCTTGGCTCATTAAGCAAGGATATGCACCCTTTTCAGTTAAACAAACGGAACATCTCTCGAACGATCATACCGCTCATGATCACACACTAGGAATTATTCATACACAGAGGAATGGAATGTTGTTCCCATTAGATGATGATCCACCTGGGATGCAACAACTTCGTGAACAGTTCGAGGGAGTACCCCAAGCTTGGACCCAGCATCTTCGGAAATATCACCCATCAACCATGCGGGAACTGCTAACAACGGCCATCAAACTTCGAACTGCCGTTAAGGTTTCTAATAATCACGAACAATGGTTGTTTATTCCAAAAAGGGTGCTTGTGAATGGAGCGGAATGGATCGTACATGGATATGCCTTTGGGCATGATTCGCAACTCAGTTCAAATGAAACGGTCGACCTTCAAATCATTGTTTTTGAAGATGACTAGTCCTTGATTGCGTTTTCGTGATATGATATGTAAGTGTCAAACAAGCGGAGGTTGAACAGCGCATGAGTGTGAGGGAACGACAAGCGTTAGATTATGCATTGTTGTTAAACACGGCACATGATTTAAGTCAATCCATGTTACGTTCGGTTCAAATTGCCGATTTTTTATATTGGAAATCGCGGTTGCAAGTCGACCATGATGCAACCGTGTGGATGAAGAAATTAGAAAGAGCGAAAGACCGCTTTGTGGAATGTGAGCGTTTTGGTCATTTTCATCCGAATTATCATGAAGCATTGGAAGCGGTCCAGCAAATAGAGCACGAAGGCGAACAAATTGAAAGTGTGAAGGAATTTAAACGTGCCGAGCAACAGCTAGATGAGTTGTTGTATGACGTTTCTGTACTGGTTGCTCACTCTGTATCCGATTCCATTAAAGTGCCAAGCAATAATCCATTGCCTAAGGGCGGCGGTTGTGGTTCAGGTGGGTCCTGTAATTGCGGGTAATGTGTTGATACGAAAGATGGGCTGTATGGAACCTACAATTTCCCCACTCCAATTTTTGATTTCCGGTTTGTGAAATGCAGTAAGTTTTTTGGCTTCAAGGGATGTTATCCAATCTAACTGAAGCATGGCCTCAGTCACAGCAGGGAAGAGCGCTCGTGGTGCGCCGTCTTCGACTTTTAGGGCAAGCCCAACACCTTGGCCTGCAAGCATAGCGGCGAAGATACCTTCCGCACCCATTTTGCCAATCACTCTGCCTTGCGTAACTTCGATCAGGGCTGTGTCATAGCGGTCAGTTCCTGCAATGAATCTTGGATGTGTCACAATGGCATCTAACAAGACCCGGCATGCGGAGGCGTAGAATCGCGTTTGTGGCACCGCATCAGGCTTACTTAATCTTGCATAAGCCATAGCTAGTTTTGATAGGGGCATGCTATACACGGGGACGCCGCAACCATCGATGCCCATTGACAATTGTTCAGGATGAGTGCCTGTAAATAAGGCGATTGTATCACGCATCATCAGTTGTACAGGATGTTCTGGGTGGATGTAATCATGCGTACTGATTCCGAGGTGTTTGGCTAAAGCCAACATACCCGCATGTTTTCCAGAACAATTGTTGTACAAAGGCCCGAGTTCCTCCCCGATACGTTTCAAAGCAGCCGCCGTAGGCTTGTGCCAAGGGGTATGAATGCCGCACTGAAGATCCCTTGCATCAAGCCCAGTGGCACTTAGGACATTCTTTACCGCATCCACATGGTCTGATTCTCCACTGTGGGATGAACAAAATATGGCGATTTGTTGCGGACTTAACTGACATTGTTCCACTGCTCCAGAGGTAATCACGGGCAACGTCTGCAATAACTTTGCAGCAGAGCGAGCATAAGTCGTAAGGTGAGGATGACCAACTTCATGTGAGAGCTGTCCTTCTGTGTTGACAACAGCAAGATGTCCGTAGTGAATAGATTCAACGATGTCGCCTCGGTAAACATGAACGAGCGGTATTGCGCTGGTATGCATCGATTTGCACTCCTTAAGAGAGAGGGATCATGATTGATTAGCGAACGCACTGGACTTATCATTTGGCTTCAAGATACCAAACAAGCGAAAAATTTAGACAAATACGGTGTCATATATTATATTTCTCGCCAAATGAACTATGTAGTTTTGTATGTGAATGCAGATCGTGCTGAAGACACAATGAAAATTATACAACGACTACCTTACGTAAAGAAAGTCGAACGTTCCTATCGCGGAGAAATTCCAACAGAATATACCAGCAATACCCCTGACAAAACAAGATTTTATTCCTTTTAGTTTAAACTAGTTGTCTAACGTTTGTTTATTTTTTATAATAAGTTAGACATACTAGCAGGAAGGTCCGAGACTTCGGAGGGGGCACATGCAACAACGTCTATTTACTATTAAAGAAGTATCTTTGCAAACAGGATTGACGACACAACTTATCCGAAAATGGGAAGAAAGGTATCAAGTTGTGACACCAACCCGTTTCCTGAATGGTTACAGGGGTTATTCGAAATCCAATATACAAACCTTGATCTGGCTCAAAACACGGGTGGCGAACGGTGTTCCGATTGGGCTGGCGGTGCAGGAATACGAAACGGTAAGTATGGCTGAAGAAAACCATGAACTTTCCCATTCAACCACTGCAATGGCTCCAACAAACGAATTAGAGCAAGTTAAGAAGCAATTTTTGGAACATTTTCTCCATTTAGAGTATGTTGCTGCACAACAATTGTTCGATCGTCTGACTGCACTTCACCAATTAGAGTTTGTGCTTCTGTCGATTGTGCAACCCGTTCTGGTGGAACTTGGAGAAATGTGGCTGCGACAAGAAGTGTCTGAGTTTCAGGAGCACTTCGGCAGCCAATTTGTCCGCGATCGTTTGTTAGCTATGAAACATCTATATATGAATCCTACAGATTTGCCGCTATTGGTGACGGCTTGTGCTCCTGCAGAGCGCCATGAGATCGGCGTTTTATTTTTTGGTTTTTTTGCATTACAACAAGGATTTCAGATTGTCTATTTAGGCACTTCACCCGCGGAGAAAGGGATATTCGATTGCTTACACCAGTTTCAACCAGAGGCCTTCGCATTCGGACTCTCCACACAACAAGTGTTGACGGAGTCGGAAGATTTCTTTCAAAGACTTGATGCGGAAATTACAAATCGGAAATATGCTACGAAGGTGTTTGTTGGAGGGCGTGTTTTCGAACAAGACACACGGATGCCGAATACAAACCACACTTATTATGTGTCTGGTAATGCGAAAGAAGCCGTTTTGAAAATAAGAAAAAAATTACAGTAAAGGAATTTATCGCACGTCTCATTTTTTTTGTTGCCTTACAATGAATATTATGGTAAATTATTCATTAAAGCGTTATGGTGAAGAACACCTTCGTATCGGAATGTAAATTCCGTTGCGGAGGTGTATTTTTTTGTAAAGGGGACGAGTTCATGAGCAATTTATTATTTTCCAAACAGGAGATGGCCAATTTTGTGGTGAGATGGTTAAGGATTGAGGAACCGGATATTCGATTGGAGCCGGTTTTAGGTATGGAACTGGTGTATAACGTATTCATGAAAGAAGATCCAAATAAATCTGGCATGTTGAACTTGCGAAATATCTGGACAGCTTATCAACGTTCGAAAGATATAAATACGATCATCGATGGCCTGAATGGTCATCTCCGGGGTATGCGCTTTTGTCGAGAATGGGGTTCTCAAGGGATCGATTATCAGTGGGATAAGGTTTTTCCCACGCTCAGGCCCAAAAATTACGCCAGATTACAATTAGCTGAAAGCAAGTTGCTTTGCGATAAAATGGTACCTGAATTAGACACTGTATTTTGTGAACGCAGGGAGGGTCTGCTCCTTTTTATTGATCGCGACGCCATCCCAGAACAATCCGCTGATGACTTGCGTAATCAAGCCTATGCGAACCTGCATCAACAAGGCTGGATATTTCCAGTCGAACGATTTCCTGGACTTCATCGCGCGGAGAATGGAGTGTTACATATCTATTATGATGTAGCACAATCTTTCCAACTGCAATTTTTTATAGAAGAAATGCGCTCCGCATATTTGCCCAAGACATTCCTCGTGGCATTCCCAAGCTTCGATACAGCAGTTGTGCTTACCATGGATATTCCCTTGTTGTCCGTGAACCAAGCGCAGGAGGTCGCAATGCGTTCCGGAATGATGAAATTGGTGCACATGATGAACCGCAGGGAGCAACGTCCTCTGGCAACACATATATATTGGATAAGAGGACTACGAACGGTATGCCTCTTTCGATCTCATTCACGGTTGAAAGGCGTGGGTTAAGGGTGTTTATTTCATCATCCGAAGTCGCTTGATTTGTTCTTCATCTGGAGTAATATAGACTGTTCTTTGTTTCTCATACGTGACAAATCCGGGTTTTGCTCCGGATGGTTTCTTTACATGACGAATCAAGGTATGATCGACAGGGACACCACTCGACTGTCTCGCTTTGCTATAGTACGCCGCTGCGTTCGCGGCTTCATGCAATGTGATCTCACTGAACGTATCCGATCGAATGACAACATGGGATCCTGGCATATCTTTGACGTGAAGCCAAGTATCCGTTGGTCTAGCTAGGCGATTTGTGATGTAATCATTCTGTGTATTGTTCTTCCCGACATAAATGGGGATGTCCTCAGAAGACAAGTAACCAAGCAGTCGAAGTTTATCGGATTTTCGCGGTTTGCGTTGTTCATTCGTGCGGCGATCTCGCACATATCCACCTTCGATAAGCTCTAACCGAATTTCTTCGATATCGTTTAACGTTGAATCTTCCAATTGCTGTTGCAATGAATCCAAGTATTGAATTTCTTGATGTGTTTGTTTCAGTTGATTTTGCACAATGCTGAGACTTTTTTTAAGTTTTTGATATTTTCGGAAATAGCGTTGTGCATTCTCAGAGGGATCTAACATTGGGTCTAATGCAATGACTATATCATTCATGTCTTCATCATAATAATTAACTACACAAACGCGGGTATCACCCTTATTAAACGTATGTAAACATGCGTTTAACAACTCACCCCACACTCGATAATGATCCGCATCTTGGGCCTCATTCCATGTTTCCTGCAATTTTTTTATTTTTTTTTCATTCTTGATTTTTTCGTTTGCAATTAGACGCTGCAGATCCACTGTCCGCTGTTTTACAGTATCACGTTCAGCTTTGTCTCCGTAATAAAATTCCAAGCATTGACTGATACTTGCAAATTCATAACATCTTCCCTCAAGAGAGTGTAACGGTATCACAGAGAACCCCGATTTTCCTGTTCCGCGACTGTCTGTCATGACAGTTGGCTTGTATTGATGGTTGGCGATGGCGCGCATGACAGAAGTAAATTCGGAGGCAATTCGAGCAGCATCAGGTTTGCCAGCAACATGAGTGGTATGTATGATTTCCCTTGCCACAAGGGGACTAATCCCCGAATAAGCTTTCACGAGCAACAGTGAGGGATCATCATGGGTTGATACATCCGCTATTGCTTCAATGACCTCAGCTGGCGTCGCTGTTAATGGATTTTGTTTGGCTTGTTCAGGTGGCTTCACATAAAGACTCCCGGGAACAATCAAACGGTGACTGCTGATGGCGGGTGTGACCCGGTGAATGGCTTCCAAAACTTTATTAGTAACGGGATCGGAAAGAATGATATTGCTGTGTCGTCCCATGATTTCAACAATCAATTGTTTCATGCTGAGATCGCCGAGCTCATCTCGCTGCCGAATGTGCATGACGATGATTCGTTCCATACCGACTTGTTCGATAGATTCGATGTGCCCGTTCTCACAATGTTTACGTAGCAGCATGCAGAACATCGGAGCTTCCAGTGGGTTTTGGAATGAACGTTCTGTCAAATGCATTCGGGGATAAGTCGGGTTGGCCGATACTAATAACTTTAGCGTGGCACCTCTTACTCGTATTGTAAATATGAAATCATGTTCGTTGGGTTGATGAATTTTATGTATTTTCCCACCGACGCAGTTTTGTAATTCGTGCACAACGGCATGAACCACAAGTCCATCGAATGCCATAGGTTGCGTTCGCTCCCCTCTTCTTTATCTAATATTGCCACAATCATCATCGAAAGGAAAACTTTCGAATGCACGGCAATTGGGATATTCTCATCCTTCGTTGAATACATTGATGCTAGTACAAGTTATTGAACGGAGGAAAGCACAATATGGGTCACCAAACATGGTATCAGATTACAACGGAAGAGATTGTTGATGCACACGGCACAAATCTTGAACACGGGTTATCATCAGCCGAGTTCAGTCGGCGACTGACAGAAATGGGTCCTAACGAATTAACGGATCCTGTGCGAATATCACCAATTACGTTATTTTTCAATCAATTTAAAGATTTTATGGTTCTCGTCCTGATGGGTGCAACCCTGATTTCAGGATTGTTGGGTGAATATTTGGATGCTATCACCATTCTGGCGATACTCGTTATCAATGGTGTATTGGGTTTCATACAAGAATATCGTGCGGAGCGTTCACTCTCTGCACTTAAGAAACTTGCGGCGCCGACAGCCAAAGTGCTGCGCGATGGCCATTGGCTGAACGTGCCCGCCAAGGAATTGGTTTTAGGCGATATCATCCAATTAGAGAGCGGCGATCGTGTGCCGGCGGATATTCGCTTTACAGAAGTGAACAGTCTATATGCGGAAGAGTCTGCGCTCACGGGGGAGTCTGTTCCAGTGGCGAAATCTACAGCAGTGATAAACGAACAGGAAGTCCCAGTCGGGGATCAGCGCAATATGGGTTTTCTGGGCACTTTGGTCACGATGGGTTCGGGTCGTGGTATCGTTGTCAGAACAGGGATGCAGACGGAAATGGGGAAAATTGCAAATTTAATCCATTCTACGGAAGAAGCAGAAACACCGCTCCAACGAAGGCTTGAACAATTCGGCAAAATTTTAATTGTCGTTGCACTGGCATTAACCGTGATTGTTGTCGTTATGGGTATTATGAACGGGCAACCTGCCTATGGCATGTTTCTTGCCGGGGTTTCCCTTGCAGTTGCGGCTATTCCTGAGGGACTACCGGCAATTGTCACCGTTGCATTGGCACTCGGTGTCCAACGGATGATTAAACGTAAAGCCATCGTTAGAAAACTACCCTCAGTGGAAACGTTAGGATGTGCATCCGTCATTTGTTCCGATAAAACAGGAACGCTAACGCAGAACAAAATGACAGTTACCCAATTGTGGTTAGGAGGAAGAGAGTTGGAGGTAACGGGCGAAGGGTATGTTCCTCACGGCAAATTGATGGAGCAAGGTGTAGTTAAAGCGGTGCGTGATGACCAAGAACTGCGTAGACTGATGCAAATTAGTGTGCTGTGCAATAACGCTGAATTAGAAGAAATGAAGAAGGGAGATAAACACTCGGGTTGGACGATCAACGGGGATCCCACAGAAGGAGCGCTCATCGTGTTAGGGGCAAAATCGGGTGTAACGCGTCAAAGTTTGTCATCGTCGTATCGCCGAATCGCTGAATATCCATTCGATGCGGATCGAAAGCGCATGTCGGTGATCGTCGAGCATCAGGGCGGACGGCTCGTCTGTGTGAAAGGTGCACCGGATCTATTGATGGAGCGATGTGGATATATTTTATGGCAAGGCCGCATGATGCCTTTGTCTGATGCATTGCGCAAACAAGTACTAAGTGCGAACGAAAAATTTGCGGGTGCTGCGCTGCGTGTGCTCGGCATCGCCTATAGAGAGTTATCCACTCATGAATCGCAATCCAGTTCAGAGGATGCTGAACGAAATTTGGTCTTTGTTGGTTTGACGGGGATGATTGATCCTCCGCGCCAAGGTGTGAAAGAAGCCATCCAACAATGTCGCCGTGCAGGCATTAGAACGATCATGATTACAGGTGACCATTTAACCACAGCCATGGCGATCGCTAAACAATTGTCGTTGCTTCCCCAAGATGGTCACGCGATCAGTGGTAATCAATTGCAATCCATGACCGGTGAACAGTTGGAACAAGCCGTTGATCATACTTTTGTGTATGCGCGTGTTTCACCGGAACACAAACTTCGCATTGTGAAGTCATTACAACAGCGCGGCCATGTTGTGGCCATGACGGGAGATGGTGTGAATGATGCTCCCGCAATCAAAGCCGCTGATATTGGCATTGCCATGGGTATTTCGGGGACGGATGTTTCCAAAGAAGCGTCCGATCTCATCCTAAGCGATGATAACTTTTCGACGATTGTAGCAGCCATTGAAGAAGGTCGTGGCATATATGAAAATATCCGCAAATTTATTCGATATTTGTTGGCATCGAATGTGGGTGAAATATTGGTAATGTTGATTGCGATGATTGCAGGCATGCCCTTACCGCTCGTGCCGATTATGATTCTTTGGGTGAACTTGGTCACAGACGGATTGCCAGCAATGGCGCTTGGTGTTGATCCGTCCGAACGAGACGTTATGGAATACGAACCGCGTGGTGCAAGAGAAAGCATCTTTGCGCGCAGGTTGGGGTGGAAAATTTTGTCACGCGGATTTTTGATCGGGGTGTGCACATTAATTCCATTCTGGATTTTATTAGAACAAAACCCAAGCAATCCGGATACCCTTGTCCATGCGCAGACCGTTGCATTCGCAACATTGGTTATGGCACAACTCATTCACGTCTTTGATTGTCGGAGCTCGCGGTCTATTTTCCATCGAAACTTGTTCGAAAATAAAGCGCTTGTCCTCGCCGTGTTCTCATCGATTGTATTGCTTTTGGGTGTATTGTATATCGAACCATTGCAGCCGATCTTCAAAACGGTTGCAATCGGATGGAGCGACTGGATACTCGTTATTGGGTTTGCAGCTATACCAAGCTTGTTTTTCGGTATAGGCAGCTTATTGTCCAAACCACGTGCGAAGCGAACGCTGCGTTACGGCGGCGGTGCTGGTGTAATCTCAAGATAAGTGCTATGCGGGAACCCCTTTTTGCGGTATGATATTGGCTAACCAATTCATGCCCGGGAGGGGTTTGTTTTTCGGTATGGAATTTGTCAAGATGCATGGACTCGGCAACGATTTTATAGTGATTCACTCTGAACAGGATGTTCCAGAGAACGCAGCTGAGCTATCGGTCCGATTGTGCGATCGTCATTTTGGTATCGGTGCGGATGGGCTTGTATTTATATTGCCTTCCTCGCGTGCGGATGCCTTCATGCGCATTTTTAATGCCGACGGTTCTGAATCTGAGCAATGTGGGAATGCCATTCGTTGTGTTGCCAAATATTTGTGGGATCGCGCTTATGTTCGCAGTGAAACGTTGACTGTAGAAACGAAGGGCGCAGGTGTGCAACCGTTGTCTGTTGAAACCCAAGACGGGAAAG
>JBILCM010000096.1:0-8017 GCA_044353165.1 Paenibacillus sp. | reverse complement strand
ATTACCGACAAATTGATCATAACAAATCAGCCAAACCTTAGTCGTTCTGGGGGCCGATACCATGTGGCAGACGTTACTTGAATGGGCATCCAATGCGCTGCTTGTCTTTCTGGGACTTGCAAGTGGCGTTGCTGTCGGCAGCGGCTTGGTTGCATTTCTCGTTGTTCTTGACGTCATCCCGCGACTAGCACAAATATCTGATGCGAGGGAACGGGGAGCAACCTTGGAAACTGCTGTTGTTTTCGGGGCTGTTTTTTGTTCTGTTGCTGGACTGATGGACTGGTCTTTCCATCTTCCTATATTTATTTTGACGATCGTAGGTATACTTACAGGTGCTTTTGTAGGCACTATAGCCGCGGCTCTCACTGAAGTGTTGAATGTCTTTCCGATATTGACGCGACGATTACGTATAGAACATTTTTTAATTTGGCTTTTAGCTGCTATGGTGTTGGGCAAGGTCATAGGATCGTTGTTTGAATGGTTGGTATTTCGGATATAGTAAGAACAACCATTGGATGTGAAACAACGAGAGGGGCATGAAAGTGATGAATGATCGAATTCCATTAAGCTTATTGGAAGTTAAAGATACACTTCATGCAAGGGTTGGACTTGGTATCAGTTTTGATGCATTAATGCGAGAGATGAGTTACGGCGGAAAGTCAACAGGGCTTTTTTATTTGAACGGATTTGTTAAAGATCATGTACTGACGATCATTATGTCACGACTGAGTCAATTGAAGGAACAAGAGTTGTCAGCCAATGCATTGGATCTGCTGTTTCATTGCTATGTGCCGCATGTCCAAGTTGAGAAAGTATCGACCATGACGGAAATCATCGATAAAGTGTTGGCCGGCGGAAGTGCATTATTCGTTGAGGGACAACCTGAGGCCTTAGTGCTTGATGTGAAATCGTTCCCACAACGAAGTCCAGAAGAATCATCGATTGAACGGGTCGTTCGGGGTGCCCGAGACGGATTTATCGAAACGTTGTTAACGAATATTACCTTGGTTAGGAGACGTCTGCGAGATCCGGGGTTGACATTCGAGATGAACAAAGTTGGACGTCGCACCCAAACTGATGTTTCGATTGCTTATATTAATGACATCGTAGATCAGCGTCTATTGAGAATGATCAAACAAAAAATGAATGCAATTGACGTTGACGGTATCGCCATGGCAGATAAAGAATTAGAAGAAGCGATTTTAGGGAAAAAATGGAATCCATTTCCTTCGGTTCGCTATACAGAACGACCCGATGTCGCTGCTTATCATCTTTTGGAAGGGCATATTTGTATATTTGTTGATACAAGCCCTAGCGTAATTATTTTACCGACGACGTTTTTTCATCATGTTCAACATGCTGAGGAATATCGGCAAACCCCTTTCGTTGGCACGTATTTAAGATGGGTTCGTTTTTTTGGTATTTTTGCTTCATTATTATTATTGCCTTTGTGGTTTTTACTCGTTATCAGACCGGAATTGAAACCAGCGACTCTGGGTTTTATCGGTCCGCAAGAGACTGGAAAAATTCCGTTATTAGCACAATTTCTCATCGTAGAGGTGGGTGTTGATCTCATGCGATTGGCAGCGATTCACACGCCTACTCCGCTGGCGACGGCGATGGGACTTATTGCTGCGATTTTAATCGGTGAGATTGCGATCAAAGCGGGATTATTTGTGAATGAAGTTATACTTTACATGGCTGTAGCTGCTGTGGGAATGTTTGCAACCCCCAGTTACGAATTAGGTTTAGCTAATCGCATTGTAAGGATTGGATTGTTAATCTCTGTTGCCATCTTTGGTTTATCTGGATTTGTCGTTGGAATCACAGTTGTAATGTTGTTTCTGATTTCACAGCGTGCTTACAGTGCACCTTACCTTTTCCCATTTATTCCTTTCAATGGTCGTGCGCTTTTGGATATTCTCATTCGCCGTCCATTTCTCTCCCAAAAATATCGTGCAGTCATTCCGAAACCGCAAGATCGTAGACGAATGCCGGATAAATAAAATCTTGAGATCTCCTGTTTTTTTGTTTCTCGACACATTTTTGTGTTAATGTACAGCTATAGGTAAACAGCATGTACAAAGGGGATAGCATTGTGTATTTGCACGGAACAAGCCAGATCAACGCTTCAGGACATTTAGAAATTGGTGGTGTCGATACGGTTTATTTAGCACAACGATTTGGCACACCGTTATACGTTGTAGATGAAACACTCGTACGCCAACGATGCAGAGAATTTATGAATGCTTTCCGTGAATCTGGGTTGCCTTTTCAGGTGTCCTACGCAAGTAAAGCTTTCTGTATTCAATCGATGTGTCGTTTAGTGGAAGATGAAGGTTTAAGCCTTGATGTTGTTTCGGATGGTGAATTGTATACTGCATTAGAGGCTGGATTTCCGGCAGAGAAAATACATTTTCATGGAAACAACAAAACGCCTGAAGAAATTGCATTTGCATTAGATGCTAGGATAGGCTGTTTTGTTGTGGATAACTTTACTGAGATTACGATATTGGACGCGTTGTCCAAAGAAAGAGGCCTACAAACGAAGGTTTTGATTCGGATTACGCCCGGGGTTCAAGCACATACACATGAATTTATTTCCACGGGTCAAGAAGATTCAAAATTTGGTTTTAATTTAAGCAATGGGTCCGCATTTCAGGCCGTGAAATCCGTATTGAGTTGTTCTCATTTGCAATTTGAAGGCATTCATTCTCATATTGGATCACAAATTTTTGAGGTTGAAGGTTTTCGGATGGCAGCGACCAAAGCTGCTGACTTTGCTGTGGAAATCCATTCGAAACTCGGTGTAACTATGCAAGTTCTCAATCTTGGCGGCGGATTTGGGATTCGTTACATTGATGAAGATCGTCCTTTAGCTGTTGCTGAATATGTTCAAGCGATAACGCACGTTGTCAAAGATCGATTTTATGTACATGACCTTCCCATGCCAGAAATTTGGATAGAACCAGGCCGAAGTATTGTTGGAGATGCGGGAACGACACTTTATACTGTGGGATCTATCAAGGATATTCCAAATGTACGTAAATATGTAGCTGTTGATGGCGGAATGACAGATAATCCTAGACCTGCCTTGTATGAAGCAGTTTATGAATCGATACTTGCTAACAAGGCTAATGAACCTAATGTTGAGAAAGTTTCTATAGCTGGAAAGTGTTGTGAAAGTGGTGATATGCTGATTTGGGATATTGAGTTACCCAAGACACAACCAGGTGATTTGTTGGCTGTATTTTGCACGGGTGCCTACAACTACTCCATGGCAAGCAACTACAATCGGATCCGACGTCCCGCAGTTGTATTTGTTCAAGATGGGAAAGCCGATCTTGTTGTTAGTCGAGAGACCTATGAAGATATTGTTGCCCATGACATCATTCCACAACGGTTGCGAAAGATGAACTCTAATTCATATTATAGTACAATAGAAAACAAAACATTAGGAAAGTAGGAATCTATAATTATGACTAAACAAGCGATAATTAAAATGCACAATGGTGATTTGATCAAAATTGAGATGTTTGAACAAGATGCTCCAAATACTGTAGCCAACTTTGAGAAGCTAGCCAATTCCGGATTTTATGATGGTTTATCATTTCATCGCGTAATTCCTGGATTTGTTGCTCAGGGCGGTTGTCCGAAAGGGAATGGAACCGGTGGACCGGGTTATGTGATCAATTGCGAGATTAACCCAAACAAACATGAGCGCGGTTCACTTTCGATGGCGCATGCAGGCCCAAACACAGGTGGCAGTCAATTTTTTATCGTATATAAGCCTCAGCCGCATCTCGATGGTGTACATACCGTTTTTGGCAAGGTGACAGAAGGTATGGAAATTGTTGATTCCTTTCAAGGTCGGGATCGAATGGAGAGCATTCGAATTCAAACGATCTAAAACTTATTTATGATGTTTCATATTCTTTTTGGTAGTTTTTGTGCTTTTTTTCACAAAAACTTTAGAAGGGATTTAAGATGCGAGATCATGATTACATGCGCACAGCTTTAGATTTAGCGCGCGTCGCCGCTGGTCAAACGGGAACAAACCCTACAGTAGGTTGTGTCGTAGTGAAAGACGGGTCAATCATTGGTTTGGGGGCCCATTTGCGTCAAGGTGATGCGCATGCTGAAGTGCATGCCTTGAACATGGCTGGTCAACAAGCAGAAGGCAGCACAGTTTATGTTACGCTTGAGCCTTGCTGCCATTTCGGAAAAACGCCGCCTTGCGTTACAAGATTGATCCAGGCCAAGGTAGCACGTGTCGTTGTCGCAACTTATGACCCCAATCCGCTTGTGTCCGGAAAAGGGATATTACAACTGCGTGATCATGGAATTGAGGTGATCACAGGTGTGCTAGAACTTGAAGCTCAACAGCTTAATGAAGTTTTTTTCCATCATATTAAGCAGGGTCGTCCTTTTGTTGCTATTAAAACGGCAAACACCTTGGATGGGAAAATTGCTGTTTCGAATGGTGACAGTCAGTGGATTACGAATGACATTTCAAGAGCTTTTGTCCACCAATTACGCCATCAATATCAAGCGATTATGGTGGGTGTAGGTACAGTTCTTTCCGACAATCCAAGGTTGACTGCACGTGGGGATGACGCCCCCAAACGACATCCCCTGCGGGTTGTCGTTGACTCTCAATTACGCACACCTCTTGATGCTAAAATTTTGCTACCAAGAACAGATGAACAACCCAACCTTATTGTTCTGACTACGTCTAGTGCTCCGTCACCCAAGAAAGCATTTCTTGAAGAACGTGGAGCAGAAGTCATTGTTTGCGGGGATGGTCCGCGGGTAGATTTGCATCTTGGGTTGTATGCCCTAAGTTCTCGCAATATCGCTTCAGTGCTTGTTGAAGGTGGAAGTACAATCCATGGCGCGTTGTGGATTGAACAACTTGTAGACAAGGTATATGCCTTTATCGCTCCGAAAATTATCGGCATGAATGGTATTTCTAGCTTTAATTTTCCAGGATCTTCTACAATGGATGATATCATCACCCTTGAACGAGTTCACATTCGAACAATGGGGGATGATGTTCTCTTTGTTGGATACCCTGGAAAAAAGAACAATGTGAGGTGAGTGACGTATTTTTACAGGACTCATTGAAGAAATCGGTGTTCTTAAGCGTGTACATCGGAGTGGGGAAGGATTGGAGATGACAATGAGCGCGAAACATGTGCTCGAGGGCGTCAGGACCGGTGACAGCATTGCTGTGAATGGTGTTTGTTTAACCGTCACACAGTATGGTGATTCCACGTTCACTGTAGATGTGATGCCGGAAACTTACCGTAGAACGACACTGAATCAACTCCGGCCTGGTGATTCATTGAACTTAGAACGGGCAATGTTGATCGGTTCTCGATTTGGTGGTCATATCGTTCAAGGACATATTGATGGAACTGGGGTCATCCGTAAGCGCGAACAGCAAGATAATGCCGTCTATTTTACAATCGAACCAACGCGAATGAATTTGTTGCAATATATTGTCCCAAAAGGATCGATTGCTGTTGATGGAATTTCCTTGACGGTAGTTGACACGAGTGAACGTGATTTCCGTGTTTCAATTATACCTCACACTTTAGCTGCTACAGTCCTTTATGCGAAAAATACAAGCGAGCAAGTCAATTTAGAAACTGATATTATTGGAAAATATGTAGAGCGACTTGTAAGTATGTTTCAATCACATAAAAAAATGGGAACGCTCACTGAACATTTTTTGAAAGATAACGGTTTTATGTAACCTGTTTCAGTATTCGGAACGGAGTGAATTCAATGTCGGGCAATGATCTCCAACCTATCGTATTTGATCCGATCGAAGATGCAATCTATGATTTAATTCTTGGGAAAGTCATCATTGTGGTCGATGACGAAAATCGTGAGAATGAAGGTGATTTTGTAGCCTTAGCCGAAATGGCAACACCTGAAGTGATAAACTTCATGATCAAGGAAGGACGCGGTCTTGTCTGTGTACCCATCACAGATGAGCGTGCCTCGGAATTGGATTTGCCACCGATGGTTCAGCGTAATACAGATTACCACGGGACTGCATTCACGGTTTCGATTGATCACATAGCAACCACGACGGGAATTTCTGCTCACGAACGTTCACAAACCATTCAAGCGATGATTCATCCGCGAACGAAGCCGTCTGAGTTTCGACGACCAGGTCATATTTTTCCATTAATAGCAAGAAAAGGTGGGGTGTTACGAAGAGCCGGCCATACCGAAGCCGCAGTTGATTTAGCAAGAATGTGTGGAAGATACCCCGCGGGTGTCATCTGTGAAGTTATCAAAGAAGATGGCACAATGGCGCGTGTTCCAGACCTCAAGGAAATTGCAATGAAACATGGACTAAAATTTATTACGATTAAAGATTTAATTCAATATCGGAATGAGAAAGAAAAATTGGTGCGTCGGGAAGTTGAAGTCAATATGCCAACGGATTATGGAACATTCCGCGCAATCGCTTACTCGAACGATGTTGATTCCAAAGAACACGTTGCACTTGTCAAAGGAATCATAGATCCTGAGAAACCCGTTCTTGTGCGTGTGCATTCCGAATGTTTAACCGGCGATGTTTTTCATTCCCATCGTTGTGACTGTGGCCAACAACTCGCGGCAGCCCTTCAACAGATCGAGATGAATGGTTCTGGTGTACTGCTCTATATGCGCCAAGAGGGTCGTGGAATCGGATTAATTAACAAATTAAAGGCTTACGAACTTCAAGAGCAGGGATTCGACACCGTCGACGCGAATATAGAATTGGGATTTGCACCGGACTTGAGGAATTATGGGATCGGCGCACAAATTTTAAAAGATTTAGGTGTACGATCCATTCGTTTGCTGACAAACAACCCACGTAAAATCAAAGGATTAGAAGGGTACGGATTATCAATCGTCGAACGTGTACCTATTCAAATGCAAGAGAATGAAGATAACTCATTGTATTTGCGAACAAAAAAAACAAAGCTTGGACACATGCTTTAGTTAGCGGAATACACAACGGAAAGGATGTTTACATGATGATTCATCAATATGAAGGACATTTGGTTTCACAAGGGCTTACATATGGTGTAGTCGTTGGAAGATTCAATGAATTTATTTCATCCAAGTTGTTAGGTGGCGCTTTAGACGCTCTTAAGCGACATGGTGTGAATGAAGAGGAAATAAACATCGCATGGGTACCTGGTGCTTTCGAGATTCCTTTAATTGCTCAGAAGATGGCTGAAAGTGGCCGTTATGATGCCATTATTACGCTTGGTGCAGTCATTAGAGGGTCTACTCCCCATTTTGATTATGTCTGCAGTGAGGTAGCGAAAGGCGTCGCTGCGATTTCGTTAAAAACAGGTATTCCTACGATCTTTGGTGTATTAACCACGGAATCCATTGATCAAGCTGTGGAGCGCGCAGGAACAAAATCAGGCAATAAAGGCTGGGAAGCAGCTTCAGCAGCTATCGAAATGGCAAATTTAGTGAGACAATTCAAGTAAAACCAACAATGACATACAAACGGAATGATTGCAGATGAATGTCGTTACTTACAAACTTCCTGCGTTCGAAGGTCCACTTGATCTGCTCTTGCATTTAATCGAGAAAGCAGAAGTTGATATTACCCATATTGCCATCTGTGAAATTACGGATCAATATTTGGGGTACGTTGCTATGCTGGAACAGCTTGAACTGGAAGTTGCAAGCGAATTTCTCGTTTTGGCGGCAACATTGTTATCCATAAAAAGCAAGATGCTATTGCCAAAACCACCATCCATTCTGCTTACTAGTGAATTTGAACAAGATGGCGAAGCCATGCTTGATGAATTGGTTGAGAGATTGGTCGAATACCGAAAGTATAAGTCTATATCGGATCTGCTTCGCGATAAAGAATTGGAACGGAGTCTTGTTTTTTCCCGTGAACCGCAAGATTTGACTTCCTATGTCGTGGAAACACCCCGTTCTCCCGTTGAAGGTTTGGCACCTTTCGATCTATTGTACACGTTTC
>JBILCM010000095.1:0-8074 GCA_044353165.1 Paenibacillus sp. | reverse complement strand
CAACTCCGCAGCAGCAACAATTTTCGTTAAAATGTTTGAATCGATCAGGAAGTTTTGTCCCAGACTTTTTTTGAATGAAAATCCATATTTTTCAAGCAGCATTGCAGTCCGTCGAGGATTTGCAATGGAGTCCAATCCTTTCGTCATTCGATCCGCCTCCAAACAACTTCCGATTATGTGTCAAAATGTCTCGCCCAGCCACAAGCAGCAAGCACATCATCAAGATCACTACGGCGAATACCGAACATAGCACATCGTTTCAAGAACGTCTTCGCATTCGCATAACCGATCCGCAATCTTCTCCCAACGATGAACCGCTTCTGTGCCGCATCGCAAACCCCAGCCAACCCTGCCAAGGTTAAGTCTGCCACTGTAAGATCGGTCCCCGGGGATTGTGCTTCTGTCCTTACTTGCGCAAGTGCATTGCGTATCGATTCAGGGCTTGCATTCTCGATACCTATGTCGCCCGAGTGCGTCGCATCTAGCTGTGCCACAAACGCATGCTTACAACCAGGAACACGGTCGGCAACGATTCTGCGAATGCGTTCACCTGCATGATCAGGATCCGTCAAAATAATGACACCTCTGAGTTGTTGTGCCTTCGCAATTTGCGCAAGCACATCGTTGTGGATGGCAGAACCGCCGGTTTCAATCGTATCCGCTTGCACGGCTCTGCGTATCGCAGTCGTGTCATGCTTTCCTTCGACAACAATAATTTCGCGAATCAACGAGCGCTCCCCTCCCTGGACGGGATGTCCTTCCTATTGTAACCTGTTTTGGGCAATGCAAGAAGGCCGCTGACGCGGCCTTCTTGGAACAGGCATAAAATTATTGAATGATGGGTTTGTGCGGACCAATAATATATACCGTATATCCGCGCTTTACACCGAACTTCAATGCGTGCGAAAGACTTTCAAAATAAACATCGATTTTGTTGCCGTTCACAGCACCGCCTGTGTCTTCGGCACGTCGAAATCCAATGCCATCGATGTAAACCCACCATCCCAGCGGGATGACATCAGGGTCAACGGAAATCGTGCGACCTTCGGACACTTTCGTTCCAGTAGCGGTATACCCATATCTGGGATGATTCTTGCTTTTACCCGTTGATTCTAAGCCGGCAGTATACGCTGTGAGCTTGACATTGTTTAAGATGCCTTTAACATCGAACGTCATACCCTGCAACGTAATCTCCTGCGTCTTGGCATTCAATACAGCAACACTGTTCAACGTCTTCTTGGGCGGTGATTTCGTTCCAATTGCAATGATATGATCTCTGCTGTCTGTCTTCACTTGACGAGCCACGATCTGTTCGGAAACAAGTGTGCCATCCTCAAAAATTTTCTCGATTTCCTTGATGAGCAACCCTTTCTTGCCTTGTTGTACCACTTGCTCTCTACCCTTTAAGATGGAACCATCTTCACGCTTCACCGTTTCATAAGGCAGAGGATGCTCTTGCTTCTCTACAACCCGATTGACCCGAACGATTTGAATTTCGGTCGCAGCGAGCAGTTGGACTTCAGGAGCGGGTTGTATTTTGTCCAATTGACCTAATTTGATTCCTGCTTTGTGCAACGCGTCCGTCACATCACCTGCAGTGGTATAAATTTCCAACGTTTTCCCATCGGCGGTGATTCGAACCGGAAATGCACGCTCAATCGCAATGGTCGTACCCTGTTTTACTTCTGCTGTGACTGGAAGCGATACGACATCATGCTCGCCTATGAGTATACCCTGTTCCTGTAACACGCCGTTAACGGTGTCTTTCGTTGTGATAATTTCTACCTTGCTTCCATCTGCTTCAATCCATACCCGCTTCGCATGGGTGCCATATACGAGTAACGTAAACAACAGCATGCTCGCTGCGAAAGCGGTGAATACCGACAATAGCATTTTCTTATTTGCACGGGCCCATCGCCATGCGTAAGACATGTCGGACAGACTTTCTTCATGGGTTTCCGGAGTCGGAACTACCCCCATTACCTTCAGTCCTCCTTACATAGTCTCGCCTTGTACGTGAGTTGCTTCTGAGATGTTCTGGTTGACGTGACTACCAAATGGTATTAAATTTATAAACCTAAAAACCAAATTTTTCAGTTTATGATTAGTATCATAATGGCATATGCAAACATTGTAAAGAGGAGGTGGACACTTAAAAATCCGAAATATTAGCAAAATAAAGATAAATTGCGTAATATCATCAATAAAAGTGGTTAATTTCTCTTCAATTTACCCTTTTTTTTGATTTATCTCTAGTTTTCTTGTTTTCGACGCAAGATTTGATCTGTATTCTTTGTCGTGATCTCCGCAAATTCATCGTAAGACATGTTTCGGATCTCCGCCGCCGCTTGGGCAATAAGACATAAATTTGCCGTTTCATTGCGCTTCCCTCGCAACGGATGAGGCGATAAAAATGGGGCATCTGTCTCAATGAGAATGCGTTCTAACGGCACTTGCTTTAGGACTTCTTTCGGTTGCTTAGCATTCTTAAACGTGATGGGCCCCCCAAAAGAAATATAAAAATTCATATTTAGACATCGTTTGGCCGTTTCCCAACTACCGGAAAAACAGTGCATAACGCCTCCCACATCATAGGCTTTCTCTTCTTTCAGGACATTCACAATGTCTTCATGGGCATCTCGGTTATGGATGACGACAGGCATGTTTAGTTTTCGCGCCAACCGCAATTGTTCCCGAAACACACGGTGTTGCACATCTTTCGGTGAAGTGTCCCAGTAATAATCCAACCCCATCTCGCCAAGACCCACCACTTTTGGGTGTGTTCTAGCTAAGTGTTCTATAGTATCAAGATCGTCTGCGGTCATGTCCGCCGCATCCTGCGGGTGCCAGCCTATAACCGCATCCACCATATCGTGCGTTTGGGCAAGATGCAAGGTCGATGCAATGGTCTCCCGGTTGAAACCTATATTGATGATCCGCTGAATCCCGGCTTGTTGTGCGCGATGAATTGCTTCTGTCCGGTCGCTGTCGAACTGGTGGTGATCAAGGTGTGTATGGCTGTCTGTAAGCATGGAAGCCCTTCGCTCTCCTTCGGTTTGGATCATTTCTCCAACACATAAGCCTCGCCTGGAAAATAAATGTGGTGTTTACCTACTTGCGTCCCACTAATGGAACGGACGATATCAGATATTTCACTGATTTCAATCAAGTCTCCATTGTCAACAAGGAGCAATATCGGGATTTTCCCAGGTGTGTTACCCGGGCGGTAAACATCATACGACAAATCCTCGGGAAAATCAGCTTGAAAATAATAATCCGTATTGAAACCTGCCTTAGCAATCTCCATTTTCATTCGATCCAATCGTTGCACATCCAACGACTCCATCGTTATGTACTTAAGCAATCTACGATGAAGGAATCGTCGACATAAATCGACGAGCACACGATCGGATTCCTCCATCCATAAAGAGAATGTCGTCTGTAAGAGCGCTTCATCTAATTGCAAATAATCCTGCACTTCCAATCGGCCTTCAAACAATTTGCGCAAAGCAGGAACCATGAATTGAAATGAATATCCTTCAAGGAAAAGGGCTTTGGCACGGGCAAAAATATGGCGAAGAATGATTTCAGAACTGCGGGTTACGGGGTGAAAATACACTTGCCAGTACATCTGGTAGCGGGACATCAAATAGTCCTCTACAGCATGCATGCCGCTCTCCTTCACAACGATCTTTCCTTTGTAAGGCCGGATGACGCGCAAAATGCGCTCCAGATCAAACATCCCATAATTGACTCCAGTCGAATAAGCATCCCGCAACAAGTAATCCATGCGGTCAGCGTCTAACTGGCTGGATACCAAAGAAACTACGATTTCATGAGGATACGTTTTCTTCAACACACCAGCAACACGATTCGGAAAATCATCATCTACCCCGCGCAATATCCGATTCACTTCGGTGTCACCTAAGATGATGCGGCATGACCAGTCCTCATGATGTTCGTGAAAAACCGCTTCGATGGAGTGCGAGAAGGGTCCGTGTCCAATATCGTGTAACAATGCCGCACAAAGGCATACTTGTTTCTCCTCAAGAGGCCAATCTTCATAATCATTGCGCTCAAATTGGGAGATAATTTTGCGTGTCAGTTCATACACGCCCAAGGAATGTGAAAACCGACTGTGCTCTGCACCGTGGAATGTAAAAAAACTTGTCCCCAATTGTCGGATGCGCCGCAAACGTTGGAATTCTTTCGTATTGATTAAGTTCCAAACAACCGGGTCCTGTACATAAATATATTTATGAACAGGGTCTTTAAATACCTTTTCTTCTGCCCATTGCAAGCTGTTCATCCTCGCTTTCACAATATCATGGCCATGAAAATTTGAAGCGCGCCAAATTTCATTGACTATTATGGGAATGGTTGGTACCATCAGCTCAAAACATGTTGTTTCTTGTCGAACAATGTAATTTATTCTTAAACCATTTTATTGGAGGCGTTCACGGTATGATGAAATCTACTGGCATTGTTCGTAAAGTTGATGAACTAGGACGAGTTGTTATTCCTATTGAACTGCGCAGAACATTAGGTATTGGCGAGAAAGATGCGCTTGAAATTTATGTCGATGGCGAACGGATTATGCTCAAGAAGTATGAACCGGCTTGCATCTTCTGCGGCAATGCAGACCATGTCAAGTACTTCAAAGGAAAAATTGTTTGCAGTGAATGTTTAAAAGAATTACCAGGCAATGTGTGACAAAAACAGATTTATCGTTTATAATAAAATCAAACCTTGTTAATTCTAACCTTTTTCATATCTCCTTATTTCCTATGAGCCTCTGCGGAGCGTTCGTAGGTTTTTTTTTCTAATTATAGAGAAGCAAATCTAGTCGACTTCTCGCTGTTGGTGCAGTTCATTGTAGACGTCCCTGCGGGATAGGTTTCTATCAACCGCAACTTGCTTCAACGCTTCTTTATGTGAATATCCGTGTTGCTGTTCGTAGGTTGCCACATGGTCAACTAATGACAATGCCGTCCACCACATTTGCATGTGCCCTGGTTGTTCTTGCCCCTGATTTCCTTCGACCAGAATGCAATACTCGCCCAACGGTTGATGCGTCTCACTATGAAGCAAACACGTTTGGAGGCTGCCGCGCACAAATTCCTCATACCGTTTGGTAAGCTCTCGAGCGACTACAGCGCGCCGTAATCCCCATAATTCATGCAATAATCGGAGGGTAGATGTAAGCCGGTGCGGCGCTTCATAGAACATGACCGTCGAAGCGCTGTGCTCCCACGCTCTCAATAATGCACTTGCTTTCTTCTTATCCCGCGGTAAAAATCCCAAGAACGTGAATAATTCTGAGGACAAGCCGGATGCGATCAACGCCGCAAGCGCAGCGTTAGCGCCGGGAATTGGAACAACGGGTATCCCTGCAACGATAGCCGATTTGACTAGGTCGGAACCCGGGTCAGAGATTGCAGGCAACCCCGCATCACTTACCAATGCGACAGATTCACCCGACAATAACTTCTCAATCAATTGAGGACCAACCTTCTCTTTGTTGTGTTCATGATAAGAAATCATGCGGTTGGAAATCTCATAATGGGCAAGAAGTTTTCTCGTGTGTCTCGTATCCTCTGCAGCAATCCAAGCGGATTCCCGCAACATGCGGATCGCGCGAAATGTGATATCCTCCAGATTTCCAATCGGTGTGCCGACCAAATATAATGTGCCACAACTGTGATTCAGCTGAAAACTTTGTTGTATGTCCATTCGCTCCCGCATCAAGGTTCCCTCATCATTCCGAGATCAAATCTAAAGAATGTCCATAAAGAATATTATGCACTTCGGGCGAGTACGCTCCGTCTGATTGGTGCACAATCAGCGGCGGCAATACACGGAGTTCCGCTTTCGCATCTTTCATCGCTTCTATTAATACCATGTTGGCTTCCTGTTGCATTCTGGGATGGACCAACTGCATACGCTTGGGTTCCAGCTTTACAGCACGCAAGGTAGTGATAATGTCGGCCAGCCGCGATGGGCGGTGAACAAGTGCTACCTTGCCGCCTGATTTCACCAATTTTGCACAAGCAAGTACAATATCAACCAACGTGCCCGCGGTTTCATGTCGAGCTGCCGCTATGGAGCGATTCACGCGGTGTTCACCCGTCTTTACGCCAAAATAGGGTGGATTCACAGTAACCATATCGAATGTCCCGTGTCCTGCATGGAGGACATAGCTCCTAAGGTCATCACAAACAACGTCTAATCGGTGTTGGAGTTGATTCAATTTCACATTACGCGCGGCCATGTCTGCTATCTTCGGTTGAATTTCCACACCGACAATCGATGCAGATGAACGCGTCGAAAGCAATAAAGGGATGATCCCATTACCCGTGCATAGGTCAACTACACGTCCTCGCTTTGGTACTTTGCACCACCGGGCAAGCAAGACGGCATCTAACGAGAAGCTGAATGTGTCTTTACTTTGGATGATTTTCATATCCATCGTAAGTAGATCATCAATTCGTTCACCGGGATTAAGCAGCGCTTGCACATCTGTCTTCGTCATGGATTGACCCCTTACAAAAAAATGCAGGTACGTTCGACCTGCAAGCGTTCAACTTATTTATGAAGGAATGCCAAACAAAATAAACAATCTCCCTCGGTTCGCAGATGCCCATAATATACATTGCATATGTGAAACCCCTCGTGGTAGAGTTTCGCTAAATTGTCGTATCCTTGTCCCAAAACAGAGACTACACCATGTTGGTTTTCATCGTTGTGGGAAATTCCTTTGCCAACAACGGAATGGCCGATATGCGAGGTGAAAGTCGATGATTCCTCACGCATTAATTTGCGAAGTTGTTGATTTTCAATGCTTAGCCGTTTGTTCTCTTCTAATAAATGTGCAATTTGTTTGCGCACCATCATCATGTCCGTACCCAAATGCATCAACACATCTTCCATCCGGACCACATGTTGGTAAAGTTCTTTATGATCCCCCACAGTTCTCCCCCTGTTATCGATACCCTACAATTCTTGTTCCGCTACATCGTCTAGAGGAAATTCCAATGATTTTCCGCCTTGCTCCAACAACTTCACGTTAACGGTGCGTACACCCGGATTGATGCTGACGACAAATCCAGGGCCCATTGAAGTAACGACTCTGGCTCCAATAGAGGGCAATTCTAACCTTACACTTTCATAATTGTCATGTTCGTATTTCAAACAACACATCAAGCGTCCGCACAATCCAGATATTTTTGTCGGATTTAACGATAAATTCTGATCTTTGGCCATCTTGATGGACACCGGTTCAAAATCGCCTAACCACGATGAGCAACACAACACTCTGCCGCATGGACCAATCCCGCCAAGTAACTTGGCTTCATCCCGAACTCCAATCTGACGCAGTTCAATACGCGTGCGGAACACACCCGCTAAATCTTTGACCAACTCTCGAAAATCAACCCGACCTTCGGCTGTAAAATAAAAAATAATCTTATTACGGTCGAACGTATATTCTACATCCACAAGTTTCATTCGCAAACTGTGTTCTTTGATTTTATCCATACACACTTGAAAAGCATGTTCTGCAGCAGCATTATTGTCGTCAACTACCTTGGCGTCATTCGAGTCAGCCAAACGAATTACACGTTTCAATGGAAGGACTACATCGGTTTCCTTCACGGTCTTGCGACCGATTACCACTTTCCCATATTCCACGCCACGAGCCGTCTCGACAATGACAGCGCTATGATCTTCTACAGGAAGATCACTGGGATCGAAATAGTATATTTTACCGGCTTTTTTAAAACGTACGCCTACCACTTGGTACATGCCTTCATCTCCCTTCTTGAAGCACGATGAAAAAACGTTCAAGCACAAGTTGTGGATTGGCATTCCTTCGCAAATTTTGCTTGGAACGCATGGCCTCTTCCATAACACGAACCCAATATTGAAGCGGTTTTACATGAGCGCGAGTGGCTTGCATATCCGCATGATCCGTGAACACCATTCTGTCAAATTGTTGATATTGCCTATATATCATATCCTTGCTCCAAAGAGCAAAAAAATCAAACACGGTATCCAGATGTTCAGATATTTCACT
>JBILCM010000094.1:0-8187 GCA_044353165.1 Paenibacillus sp. | reverse complement strand
TCTCTCCTCGTTGAAGGCGGAGCGCGTGGCGGCGAGCCAGACGTTGAAGGGACCAGCAGTGAAGCCGCTTGCGATCGAGCGGGAGGCCTTCATCGAACAAGTGCGGCAGGCGTTGTATGCGAGCAAAATTTGTTCGTATGCGCAAGGGTTTGCGCAGATGCGTGCAGCGTCGGAGCACTACGGGTGGGATTTACAGTATGGCGAGATCGCGAAGATTTTCCGCGGTGGCTGTATTATACGCGCCCGGTTTTTGCAGAACATTACCGACGCGTACGTGCGAGATGGGGCGCTAAAAAACTTGTTGCTTGATCCGTATTTCCAGGGAGCGGTAGAGAAATATCAGGAGTCGTGGCGCAATGTAGTCGCGATCGCTGCCCAGCGTGGAATACCGGCACCGGCGTTCGCATCCGCGCTGGCTTACTATGATTCGTATCGGACGGCACGCTTGCCGGCGAACTTGCTGCAGGCGCAGCGCGATTATTTCGGAGCGCATACGTTCGAACGCATCGATCGGCCGGGATCATTCCATGTCGAGTGGATGAAATAAAGCGAGAGGTGGATTTTATTTATGACAAGAGCATTCTTAGATGATAATTTCTTGTTGCTGAACCAGACAGCGGTCCGCTTGTATCATAACGCGGCCAAACACATGCCCATTATTGATTACCACTGCCACCTGAGTCCGAAAGAAATTTATGAGAATAAGACGTACAAGAATATTACGGAGGTGTGGTTGTACGGCGATCACTACAAATGGCGCTTGATGCGTTCTGCAGGTGTTGATGAAGCTTACATCACTGGGAACGCCAGCGATTATGATAAATTTCTCGCATTTGCTCGTGTTCTTTCCAGCGCAATCGGGAACCCGCTTTATCACTGGTCGCATTTGGAGTTGCAACGTTTCTTTGGTGTCAATGAATGGATCAATGAGGCGAACGCTCCGATCATCTGGGAGAAAGTGAATGCGCAATTGAACGGAACAGGTTTTGGGGCGCGAGATTTCATCACGAAGTCCGATGTCCGCGTCATCTGCACCACGGATGATCCGATTGATTCGCTTGAATACCATATCAAAATCAGCGAGGATTCGAGTTTCGATGTCTTGGTGTTGCCGTCGTTCAGACCAGACAAGGGATTGGAATTGAACCGGAACGGTTTTACTGCATGGGTTCAAAAACTTTCTCATGCATCGGGGAAACCGATATCGACCTATGAGCAATTTCTCTATTCATTAGAGAACCGTATTCAATTTTTCCACAGTGTGGGTTGTCGTGTATCTGACCATGCACTTGATTATGTGCCTTATGCGGATCATAGCACCGAACAGGTTACTGCCATTTTTGCAAAAGCACTGCGCGGTGAGACTGTATCTTTGGATGAAGAGAAGCAGTACAAAGCAGCGACTTTGTTCTTCTTAGGCAAACAATACGCCGATCACGGCTGGGTGATGCAATATCACATCAATGCTGCCCGTAACAACAATACACGTATGTTTAAAGCGCTTGGACCGGATATCGGCTTCGATTCGATCAATGATAGTGCAATAGCATTCCCGCTGTCCCGTCTTCTGGATCAACTTGATCGTGAGAATGTATTGCCAAAGACGGTTCTCTATTCTTTGAATGCGACACAGAATGACATCATCGGCACGATGATCGGTAATTTTCAAGGCGGCGGGATACCTGGTAAAATGCAGTTCGGTTCTGCATGGTGGTTTAACGACACGAAAGACGGCATGATCGCTCAGATCAAGTCGCTTGCAAATCTTGGGCTTCTAAGTCAATTTGTCGGTATGCTAACGGATTCGCGAAGCTTTTTGTCGTATACACGACATGAGTATTTCCGGCGCATTCTATGCAATTTGATCGGGGAGTGGGTTGAACAAGGCGAATTCCCAGATGATGAAGCACAACTAAATGCGATCGTGGAGAACATTTGCTACAACAACGCCAAACATTATTTTTCATTCTGATTCACGTTGATTCCCCTTCCATGCATCCAAGCGGATTTGCGAAGGGGTTTTTTTTGTCACGCTTTTTACCATTCTAGCAAAATGATAAGACGTCTTAAACCCGCAACGCGAGGCGATTTCGCCAACGGACAACCCTGTTTGCACTAGCATTTCGGTGGCTCGGACAATACGGAATCTCCACACAAATTTCATCGGTGTCATGGCTTCGGATTTGTGAAACAATCGCACGAGGTGTTCCTCGGATAGTCCTACATGATGCGCAAGACTGGATAAGGAAATGTGCTGTGCATAATTTTTTTCAATGTATGTTTTGGCTTTTGCAATTGATGGATGGCCCAAATGGTTGTTTAAAGACATATGACTTTCTGTTTCGTAAAGTTGTAACACTGCCAGTCCAAAGCTACGTAACGTCTCATGGGTTGAGGGTAAGTGGCGTCGCAAGTGAAGCATGATGTCCACCAAACGACTCATCTCCTCTGATATTGGGATATGCAGGGGTAAGTTTGCAAGGTGTGCAGTCACTTGTGCCGATACAGGGTCAACGTGGACGGCAATCCACCTATGCCACGTTTCTTGGTCAGCAGCAAACTCGAAAAATTCAAGATGATCAGGCGTTAGCAAAGCGACGTGACCGACTGGAATCGGATAAGGTTTCCCATCGACATGTACTGTCATGCTCCCCGACATCAGAAATACCAACTGCAGTTTACGCTGTATTCTCGGTCCATATTGACCTCTGGGTGGATATACAATATCGCCAGGATAAACCGATGTGATCTGCTTTAAATCAATTACAGATACAAAACAATCAGTGTTAGCCATTGTTGATGAAGCCTCCTTCACATTATGATCATTATATCAAAATATCCTCAGAAGGAGAGATCATAGATGGAAAAAGCATTAACACCACGATTACATCCGCTCACGGATGAGCAAGTTCAATTTTTTCATGAACATGGGTACCTTTTGCTTAAGTCCGGATGCAGTGCGGATCTGATTGATGCCTTTAATGGACATATTCGTGAAATCCGTTCATCCGATGACATGCCGGAGTGGGCTCTGCCGCGAAAAAAGGGAGAGGTTTCAACGGATAAAGATCGGTATTCCCTCAGATTGTTCAACCCACACAAACATGACAGTTTGTCTCGTCAAGTCATGAAACTCCCGATCGTTCGAGGGGCGTTAGCTCAACTCATGGGGGATGAAGCAACATGCGTGCAAAGTATGTATTTTTACAAAGAACCAGGTTCGCCGGGGCAAGCGGCTCACCAAGATTATCACTATATTAGAGATGATCCCAAAACGATGATTGCCGCATGGATCGCCATGGAGGAATCCGTAGATGAAGAGAATGGATGTTTATGGGTCATTCCTAAATCACATAGACTTGGCCTACTCCCACACGGTTCAGTTAAAAATCTAGAAGAACATGAAGCATGGACTCACGAGACCGAAGACATTGACTTATCCAAACAAGTGCCTGTCGTAATGGAGAAAGGCGATATTTTATTTTTTCACGAACTGTTGATTCATTCTTCCAACAAAAATCGAAGTAAAGACCGTTGGCGACGTTCCTATGTATGTCACTACATCCGTCATGATTCGAACGTATTGAATCGAGAAAACTTGCGCGTGAAATATCCCTTGTTTTAGAAAGTGTAAGCCATATCTGTGAACGTTATGGATGTGGTTTTTTTCATTGCATCGGATTGACAATCCAAAGCTTGCATGCGAAAATGTACACGTGTTCATGAAAAATCGGGGTGATTTATTATATCCAAACGTAAGCAAGTTGCTGAGCTTGCTGGTGTATCGGAGGCAACCGTATCACGCGTGCTCAGCGGCGGCGAACAAGTGAAGGAATCCACAAGGCAACGTGTGGTGGAAGCCGCAGAACGAGTCGGGTATGCACCGAGTGCCATAGCGCGCAGTTTTGTGTTACAACAAAGCGGCAACATTGGAGTGATGCTGCCTGTCATTCCGAACGTTAGGATGTTTTCTGCCTATTTTTTCGCAGAAATCTTATCGGGTATCGGTAATGCCGTAGAGCAAAGAGGTTATAGCTTATTGTTACAATTCCGCGGAGCTGATGAACGACCTGATTACGCTACAGCATTCCGCACGCACAAAGTGGATGGTTGTATCGTCCTCGGTGCTAAATCTACGCCGGAAGACATGGAAGCTTTGCATCAACTCCATGTTCATGATTGGCCATTCTGCATTGTAGGTCAGCGTTTTAATCAGCCCTATCATCAGATTGATGCGGATCACATCGATGGTACGCGACAGGCGGTCCAACACTTACTTCGCCATCGTTGCAATCGTATTCTCATGATGAATGGACCTGACGTGTTTTCAAACAGTGCGGATCGACGGGAAGGGTATCTGCAAACGCTTCAAGAAGCTGGTCTGAAGTATGACCCTATGCTTTATTTAGAAGGCAATTACAGCCGCAAAAGTGGATATGAAGCTGCTGAGGCAGTGTTTTCGCGACGAGGGCAGTTTGATGCGATCGTTGCCGCGAACGATCGTATGGCTATAGGATTGATGCAAGGGCTGAAGGAGGAAGGTTTACGGGCAGGAATTGATTATGCCATCGTGGGTTATGATGGTTCGGATGCTTCCAGACTAACAGACCCGCCATTGTCCACGGTGCGTGTTCCTTTCTTCGAGATGGGTGTGCGTGCTGCACAGAAATTGATTGATGTGATCAACGGCCAAGAGCCTGGAAGATCAACGCCCGAACCACTGCTAAAAACAGAATTGGTTGTACGGGAATCATCATTTAAGGAGGGGTCTGAATGAGTCAAATTCGTATTGGTATGGTCGGTTACAAATTTATGGGCAAGGCTCACAGTCATGCTTATCGTGATTTACCTATGTTTTTCCCTGAAACATTAAAGCCTGTGATGACAGCCATTTGTGGTCGTGATGTGACAGGGGTAAGCAAAGCTGCTGAACAATTTGGTTGGGAAAGTTATGAGACGGATTGGCGGCAATTGGTGAAACGTGATGATATTGATCTGATCGATATTAACGCACCAAGTGACGCGCATAAGGAGATTGCCATTACTGCTGCCGCGGCTGGCAAGCATCTTTTCTGCGAGAAGCCGTTAGCCCTTACACTTGAAGATTCGCGTGAAATGTTAAAGGCGGCTCAGGAAGCCGGCGTGAAGCACATGATCGGGTTTAATTATCGTTTTGCTCCTGCTGTACAACTGGCGAAGAAATTAATCCAAGAAGGCCGATTAGGTAAAATTTTTCATTTTCGCGCATGGTTTTTACAAGATTGGATTGTAGATCCGGATTTCCCGCTAGTATGGAGATTGCAGAAGGAAATTGCAGGATCTGGGTCTCACGGCGATCTGGGTGCGCATCTGATCGACCTCGCGCATTTCTTGGTCGGTGAGATGACAGAAGTTGTAGGTATGAGTGAAACATTCATTAAAGAACGGCCATTGCCCTCATCCATGACCGGTTTAAGTGCTCAAGGAAGTAAAGAAGGACCGCGCGGGCCGGTAACTGTTGATGATGCTACATTATTTATGTCTCGTTTTGCGAATGGTGCATTGGGAAGTTTCGAGGCGACACGATTTGCTCCAGGCCACCGTTGCACAAACTCATTTGAAATTAACGGCAGTAAAGGTAGTGTCAAGTTCGATTTTGAACGCATGAATGAGTTGCAAGTGTATTTCACAGACGATGCTGCAGATGTGCAAGGTTTTCGTCGCGTGCTAGCTACAGATCCATCCCATGCATACGCGCACGCTTGGTGGCCGCCTGGACACACCATCGGTTACGAGCACACGTTTATTCATGAAGTCGTTGAGCTGATGGAGGCATTCCGTGAGAATCGCCAACCCGTTCCTAATTTCGTTGATGGCGTGAAATGTCAAGAAGTTCTAGAAGCTGTGGATAAGTCGATTGCGGAAAAACGTTGGGTCAAACTAGAAGAAGTTTAATGAGAAGGGAATGTTCAGGATGGCAAGAAAGAACGCGTTAATCGTCTGGGGGGGGTGGCTCGGTCACCAACCGGAACAAGTCGCCGAAATTTACAAAGGGATTTTGGAAGCGGAAGGGTTTGCAGTAGAAGTTTCTGCTACACTAGAATCTTTCGATGATTTGGAAAAATTGAAATCGCTTGATCTGATTTTGCCGAATTGGACGATGGAAGCAGATTCCCATAAAGATCGGGTCAAGAACGTTTCGCTAGCGGTACAATCGGGTGTAGGTCTTGCGGGTACACACGGGGGGATGTGTGATATGCTTCGAAACAATGTCGACTGGCAATTCATGACAGGCGGCAATTGGGTAGCTCACCCAGGGAATGATGGTACGGAATATGTGGTGAATGTGAAACAGTCTTCAAGTCCATTGGTTGATGGAATTGAGGATTTCACTGTTATAAGTGAACAGTATTATCTGCATGTTGATCCGGCTGTTGAAGTGCTTGCAACGACTCGGTTTCCCAACCCGAAGGCTCCAGTAGGTCCGCACAATACAAACAAATCGGTAGATATGCCCGTTGTCTGGACGAAGCGATGGAGCCTAGGTCGCGTTTATTATTGCGCTCTAGGACATCAAGCGAACATCATTGCAATGCCGCAAGTGAGCGAAATATTGCGTCGAGGCTTCCTTTGGGCTGCTCAAGGCAAAGAGAAAGCAACGCAAAAGGCAACGACTGCGAACACTTCTTATTCAGGCATGGGTGATAGTCAATAAAAAGCAAAAGAAGGAGAAAGCGTCTCATGAGGAATATCCGGGTTGGCATTATCGGCTGCGGGAATATCAGCGGTATTTATTTTAAAAATTTGCAGATTTTTGAAGGTGTAGAGGTTGCAGCGTGTGCAGATCTCGATGTGGAACGGGCCAAGGCGAAAGCTGCTGAACATGGTGTACCCAAAGCGTTGTCTGTATCGGAATTGCTGCAAGATCCAGACGTGGATTTGGTAGTGAATTTAACGATTCCTGCTGCACATGCAGCTGTATGTATCCAGGCACTTGAGGCAGGTAAGCACGTGTATGTAGAGAAGCCCCTGGCCGTTACAAGAGAAGATGGCCTGCGCATATTACAATTGGCGGCGTCTAAAAATTTGCGCGTCGGCTCAGCGCCGGATACGTTCCTGGGTGCAGGTATTCAAACCAGTATTCAACTTGTCCAAGAGGGTGCGATTGGCAGACCCTTATCTGCGATTGCTTTCATGATGCATCGCGGTCATGAGTTTTGGCATCCTGCGCCAGAATTTTATTATCAAGTCGGTGGCGGACCGATGTTCGATATGGGGCCGTATTATCTTACGGCGCTTGTTTCACTGTTAGGTCCGATTCAAGAAATCGCAGGGATGACGACTACGGCATTCCCAGTTCGTACGATTACCAGCCAACCGAAATCAGGACAACAAATTCAAGTGGAAGTTCCCACACATGTAACAGGTTCTTTGCGGTTTGAGAACGGTGCCGTTGCAACCATGATTACTTCATTCGATATTATGGCAGGCAATAGCGATCTTCCGCATATTGAAATTTACGGATCTGAGGGTACAATAAGAGTTCCAAACCCGAATACGTTCAAGGGACCCGTATTGTTGAAAAAAATCGGTGAACAAGAATGGAAGGAAATCCCGATCACACTGCCTTACGGTGATAATTCACGCGGTGTTGGTGTTGTCGATATGGCGAATGCCATACGTAACGGTGGAAACCATCGTGCAAGCGGTGAACTGGCGTACCATGTTCTTGAAGCGATGCACGGTTTTCACGATAGCTCAAACTTAGGAATTCATTACAAGATGAAAAGCACTTGCGCCAAACCTGCATTATTGAATTTGTAAATCGTTAGACGGTGAATACGTCCCTTTGCATGAATAAGAGGGGCGTTTTTTTATTTCTCATTTTGTTTCATTGCAATTCTATATTGTTTCGGAGAGATTGTTGTTGACTGCTTAAACATCTTTGAAAAATGATATATGTTTTTAAAACCGCAATACTCAGCAATTCGAGTTATATCGAGATCTGTATTCAGCAACAATTCTTTCCCATGATTGATGCGCATATGAAGTAAATATTGATGGGGTGACATCGAAAAACGACGTTGGAATAAAGCAGCGAAACGCGATGGTGATAGATGAGCGCTATCAGCCATGTTTTGAATGGAAATAGGTTCTGCGAGATGAAGGGACAAATATGAAGGGATCCACTCCAGAAACTGATGGTTA